>NZ_JBFAPO010000001.1:681090-942646 GCF_040676755.1 Dactylosporangium sp. NPDC049525
CTGCCCTGTGGCCCTTCTACCCCGGGGGTGGTGTCCGGTTTGTGGTTGGTGCGGTGGGGGGGGGCCCCCGCCCCCCCCCCCCCGCCGCCAACTGCCGCTAGGCTGGTCCACATGGTCGTTGTTGCGCAGCGTTACGGCGAGGGACACCGGGTCCTGCTCACCGGTGGTGCCGGATTCGTCGGGTCTCACCTTGCGGATGCCTTGATCGCCCGCGGTGCGCAGGTCGTCGTGGTCGACAACTTCGTGACGGGCAGTAAGGACAACGTCGCGCACCTGGCCGACCACCCTCGATTCACGTTGGTCGAGGCCGACGTCAGCGAGCCACTGCCGACCGTCGAGGCCCTCAACGCCCGGTTCGACGCGATCATGCACTTCGCGTCGCCGGCCAGCCCGACCGACTTCGAGCTGCTGCCCGTCGAGATCCTCCGGGTCGGCTCGCTCGCCACTCTCCAGCTGCTGGAGCGGGCCGTCGCCGACGGCGCCCGGTTCGTGATGGCGTCCACCTCCGAGGCATACGGTGACCCGCTCATCCACCCGCAGCCGGAGACCTACTGGGGCAACGTCAACCCGATCGGCATCCGCAGCGTATATGACGAGGCGAAACGCTTCTCCGAGGCGGCCACCATGGGCTACCACCGGGGGCGCGGCGCCGACGTCGGCATCGTGCGGATCTTCAACACCTACGGTGAGCGCATGCGCCCCGACGACGGCCGCGCGATCCCGACGTTCATCTCCCAGGCGCTGCGCGGCGAGCCCGTCACCGTGCACGGCTCCGGCACCCAGACCAGGTCGATCTGCCACGTGTCCGACCTCGTCCGTGGCATCCTGCTGCTGCTCGACTCCGGTGAGACCGGCCCGATCAACTGCGGCACCGAGCACGAGATGACCATGCTCGAGCTCGCCGACACGATTGTGCGGCTATCCGACAGCACTTCGACAGTTTCGCTGCGCCCCCGCACCGCCGATGACCCCGAGCGCCGCCGCCCCGACCTGGGCAAGGCACGTGAGCTGCTCGGATACGAGCCGACCGTCGGACCTGAGGAAGGTTTGCGCCGGACCGTGGACTACTTCCGCTCCCGGTGACACTCCCGGCTTCGTGCCGCGCCCGCTCGGGTTACGTGGCGTAGCGGCCACGGGTTCGTATCGTGGGTTTCATGTCCACCACGCCTGCCTCAAACGGCTCGTCGGGTCGCGCCTCGGTGCCCAACGCCCTCCCGCCCAGCGCGGGAGCTCGTGCGCGCGTCTCTAGCGCCTCCACTCCGACCAGCCCGGCGACGCCAGGCGTCTACGGCAAGCCCGCCTCCGCCTCCGGCGGTGGTGGCGGCGGCGGTGTCGTGCCCCCGCGCCGCCCGGGCGGCAACGAATACCCGGGCCGCAGGAAGATCCGTCCCCGCTGGGGCCGCATCGCCCTGGTCGCCGGTGCCGCGATCGTCGTGCTCGCGCTCCTCGCGGGCGTCGGCGCCTACAGCTACTACCGCTACGTCGACGCGGGCCTGCAGCGCGACGACCCGTTCTCGCAGATCACCGACGGCCGGCCGGCGAAGGTCGCCGACGGCGCGCTCAACATGCTGCTGCTCGGCAGCGACTCCCGCGACCCCGACAACAAGGGCAAGCCCGGCGAGTGGCGCACCGACACCATGATCATGCTGCACATCCCGTCCAGCCACGACAAGGCGTACCTGGTCTCCATGCCCCGCGACCTGTACGTCTACATCCCCAAGAGCAAGACGACGCCCTACGGCGACACCAAGGCCAAGCTCAACGCGTCGTTCTCGTGGGGTGGCACCCCGCTGACCGTGCAGACGATCGAGAAGTACAGCAACGTCCGGATGGACCACGTGCTGCTCATCGACTTCGGCGGCTTCAAGCAGGTCATCGACGCCCTCGGCGGCATCGACATGAACATCGAGGCCGACATCACCTCCATCCACCCGCCGAAGCGCAAGTTCAAGAAGGGCATGAACCACCTCAACGGTGACGAGGCCCTCGACTACGCCCGGCAGCGCTACCAGTTCCCCGACGGCGACTTCGCCCGGATGCGCCACCAGCAGCAGATGATGAAGGCGATCCTCGACAAGGCCGTCAGCTCCGGCACCGTCAGCAACCCGGCCAAGCTCAACTCGTTCCTCAAGGCGATCACCAAGGCGATGACCGTCGACAAGGACTTCTCGCTCGCCGACATGGCGCTGCAGTTCCGCAACCTGCGCAGCGACGACCTGACGTTCCTGGTCAGCCCGCACGACGGCAGCAAGAAGATCAACGGCGAGGACGTGGTCGTGCCGAACGAGGCGAAGGCCGAGGCGCTGTACACCGCGATGCGCACGGACAAGATGGCGGACTGGGCCGCGACGAACGCTCCCAAGCCGGCCGCGAGCGGCTCGTCGCAGCCGTCGACGAAGGCCAGCACTAAGAAGTGATAATTCCGGCATCCCGGGCATGTCTCCCCACCTGCGGGGTTGCATGCCCGGACTGTCGTATAGATCTCATTGCCGTAAGCACTGTTGACCGAGTAGAAAACGCCTGATTGGTGGCATCTCTTCGGATCTTGTGCAGTGACGCTGGTCGGCACGATCCCCGCCGCGAACGTAGACTCGGATAAATCCCCGCCGGAGTGCGGGCACGCAGTCGGGGGCGACATGCAGCAGGACCAGGACCCGCCGGTGGATCAACCGGCGGACAGACCTGACGAGGTGTCACCGGCCTCGGCCGACGCATCCGCATCGACCGGAGCGCCAGCCGCCCGCGGCGCCACCACTTCGGATATTTCCGACTCGTCCGACTCGTCTGATGTGCCCGACTCGTCCGATGCGCCCGCCGAGCCGGCGGACGACCTGCCGGCCGCCGACGCCGGGGTTTCGGACGCCCAGACTTCGGACGCCCAGACTTCGGATGCCCAGACTTCGGATGCCGTGGCATCGGATGCCGAAGCCGACTCGGGCGTCGACGGCTCGCAGCCCGCTGCCGGTGACGGTGCCGTCGCGGTGGACGGTGCCCGCGTCCTCACCCGCCGGCAGAAGCGCAAGGCTCGCAAGGCCGCCCTCCCGGGCCGTGACCCGGTCTGGGCCAAGCTGCTCGTCGTCCTCGGCGCGTTCCTGCTCATCGCCTCCGCCACCGTGGTCACCGGCTCCCAGGTCCTCGCCAGCCGATACAGCAACAGCGTCCACCAGGAGAACCTCCTCGGTAACAACGCCCGCGCCGGCAACGACGACAAGAAGGAGGAGCGCCGCAGCACCATCAGCGGCCCGCTCAACTTCCTGCTCCTCGGCTCCGACCTGCGCGCCAAGGACCCCGAAGACGGCCAGCGCTCCGACTCGATCATCATCGTGCACATCCCGTCCGGCCTCGACCGGGCGTATCTGCTCTCCATCCCCCGCGACCTGCGGGTGAAGATCCCCCCGTTCGCGCTCACCGACTTCCGCGGCGCCAGCCACGAGAAGATCAACGGCGCGTTCCAGTACGGCGGCGGCGGCGCGGGCGGCGTCCAGCTGCTCGCCGAGACCCTCACCGAGCTGCTCGGCATCCACTTCGACGGTGCCGCGATCGTCAACTTCGACGGCTTCAAGGCCGCGGTCGACATCCTCGGCGGCGTCGACATGTGCATCGACCAGAAGGTCACGTCGATCCACCTCGGCTACGACGACAAGGGCAACTACCTGTCGCCCGAACACGGCGGCCGTCCCGCCGTGTACGAGCCCGGCTGCCACCACCTCGAGTCATGGCAGGCCCTCGACCTCGTCCGGCAGCGCAAGAGCCTGGCCAACGGCGACTTCGACCGGCAGAAGAACCAGCAGAAGTTCATCCGCGCCATCCTCACCAAGGCCCAGCAGCAGAACCTGACCACCAACCCGATCGCGCTCGACAAGCTCATCCGCGCCCTCGGCAGCGCGCTCACCGTCGACACCAACGGCGTCGCGCTCGAAGAGCTGATGTTCGGCCTGCGCAACGTGCGCCCCAGCAGCCTGGTCGGCCTGACCGTCCCGTCGGAGACCCAGGACATCGGCGGGATCTCCTACGTGGTGGCGTTCGACGAGGCACAGGCGCTGTACACGGCGATGCGCGACGACACGCTCGACGCGTGGGCGGTGGAGAACCCCACCTGGGTCAACCCGATCTGAGCCTCTTATAGGCTGGTGCGGTGTTCAGGGGATCCGCTGTGCCGACCATCACGGTCGACGAGGTCGCTGCCGACGCCTACCTGCTCGACGTCCGCGAGGACGACGAATGGGCCGCCGGTCACGCACCCGACGCCAATCACATGCCCATGATGCAGATCCCGGCCCGGATCGAAGAGATCCCCGCCGATCGCGACGTCGTCGTCGTCTGCCGCGTCGGCGGCCGTTCCGCGCAGGTCGTCGCATACCTGCAACAGCACGGCCGCACCCGCACCATCAACCTCGACGGCGGCATGTCGGACTGGGCGGCCGCGGGCCGGCCCATGGTGAGCGAGGACGGCGGTGCTCCGAGGGTCGCCTGAGCGGCCCTGGGTGTTCGCACACAGGGGCTCGTCGTATCGACACGCCGAGCACACCCTCGACGCCTACCTCCTCGCCATCGAGGAAGGCGCCGACGGCCTTGAATGCGACGTCCGGCTGACCCGCGACGGCCACCTTGTCTGCCTCCACGACTCCCGCATCGACCGCACCAGTGACGGCCGCGGTCGCGTCAGCGTGCAAACCCTCGCCGACCTCGACCGCTTCGACTTCGGCTCGTGGCGCACCGACCTGCCCGAATCGGCCGACGAGCTGATCACCGGCCGGAAGCTCGCCGACGATCGCTGGCGCGGCCGGGTCCTCACGCTCGACCGGCTCCTCGGCCTCGCCGTCGACGCCGGCCGGCCCATGCGGCTGCTCATCGAGACCAAGCACCCCACCCGCTACGGCGCCGCCGTCGAAACCGCGCTGCTCAGCCTCCTGCGCCGGCACGGACTCGACCGCCCCCACGACGACCAGCCCGTCCACGTCACGATGATGTCGTTCTCCGCCACCGCCGTCCGCCGGGTCCGCCAGCTCGCGCCGGCGCTGCCGACGGTGATGCTCATCGACGTCTGGTCCGTGCCCAGCCGCATCGGCTGGCTCCCACCCGGCAGCAGCATCGGCGGACCCGGCGTCTCACTGCTGCGCGCCTCCCCGGAAATCGTCGAACGCCTGCACCGCCGGGGTTTCCCGGTGTACGTGTGGACCGTCAACGAACCCGACGAAATCGACCTGGTGGTGAAACTGAAGGTCGACGGCATCATTTCCGACCGGCCCGCGTATGTCATCGAACGGCTCCGGGAGCTGGGCCTGCGAGACTGACCATCTTCTTGCTATCAGGTTGCTACCACGGAATCCGTCGTCGCACCGGCTCAGCCCACCGGAATCCCACGTGGACAACTTTCGTCAATAGCCTTTCAAAGCGAAGCGCGGGGAGGCAGACTCGCACCATGGTCGATGCTCGCCGTCCGGTCGACGCCACCGCCGTGTTCGGCGGGCTGGCCGAGATCGCCGAGCAACTCTCGACCGGCGCGGGCGGCCTCCTCGCGCTCCAACGCACCGTCGACGTCACCGTCGAAGCCACCGCGGCGGCCGGCGCGGCATTCGTCGAATACGGCCACGACAGCGGCCGGGTCATCGCCGCCGCCGCCGCGCTCGACTGGTCCCTCGGCCGGCCCGTCGACCTGATCCACCCGACGCTGCGGGGCCTGCTGCAATACGGCTCCAGGGTCCGCGAGTTCCCGGTCGGCCTGCTCGGCACCGTCGGCGGCGAGCACCTCCGCGGCCGTGGGCTCGCCCGCCTCGTCGCCGCCGAGGTCACCGCCGGCAGCACCGCCGTCGGCGTCCTCGTCGCCGGCTACCGCGACGAGGAAGGCACCGCCGGCAGCGACGAACGCGCCGCCCTCGCGTTCCTCGCCGGGTTCGCCGGGCTCCAGTACACGTTGGGCCGCGGACTGCCGATCCACGCCGACGGCGGGCCGGCCCTCGACCCGGTCGGAGAGCCGTTCGCCCTGCTCGACGCCAACCACCTGGTGCGCACCTGGAATCCCGCCGCGGCGCTGCTCACCGCCCGCTCGCCCGAGTCGGCGATCGGGGAGCCGTGGCCGTTTCCGCTGCCCACCGGCGCCGAAACCGTCGAACACCAGATGGCCTGCGGCACGTGGATCCAGATCCGGGCCGCCGCCGTGCCCGACACCACCGACATCGGCGTGGCGTTCCGGGCCCGCTCCGACCAGCCCGCCGACGGGCGCGACCTGTTCATCGCCCTCACGGGCCACGAGCTGCGGACGCCGATCACGGTCATTCGTGGGTACGCCGACACGCTCGTCGAACACTGGGACTCCCTGGACGAGGGCTCCCGGCGCGAAGCGATCTACGTCGTCGGCCAGCGCGCCCGCGAGCTCAGCCGGCTCGTCGACCGTCTCCTCAACGCCGTCGGCGACGAGTCCAACCCCGGCGACGCGTCCGCGCTGCTCCCGTTCGACCTGGTGGACACGCTGACGGCGGCGGTCGACGACCTCAGCACCGAGCAGCGCCGCACGCTGACCGTCGCGCTGCCGCAGACCCTCCCGAAGGCCCTCGGTGAACGGGCCACCCTCGCTACCATCCTTGCGGAATTTGTCACGAATGCGGGTAAATACTCCCTGAACTGGGTAGAAGCAGTTCTAACCGCAGGTGCGGACGCGCAAACCGTCTGGTTCAGGGTCGCCGACCGGGGCATCGGCATCCGCCCGGAGCACGTCGAGCGGGCGTTCGAGCGCTTCTGGCAGCTGGAGACCGGCGACCAGCGCACCCGCGGCGGCGTCGGACTGGGGCTCTATCTCGTGCGTAGGATCGTTGAGCGTCAACATGGATGGGTATCGTTGCGTCCACGCCAAGGAGGCGGGACCGTCGCGGAGGTGCGACTGCCCCGCGCCGACGCAGATACCCATGGGGAGGCTTGAGAGGGTGTCCACAACCGTCGCGGAGCGCGCCTGGTGCGTCGTTGTCCCGCATCACGCTCGCGGTGCACACGTCGCCCGCCACCGCCTTGCCCATGAGCTCGACGCCCTGGTCACCGAAGACCGCCTCGACGATGCCGTCGCCATCGCCGCCGAGCTGGTCGGCAACGCCGTCCGCCACGCTGCCCCCCTCCCCGGCGACGTCATCCGGGTGGCATGGCGCCTGCTCGACGACGACACCCTGGAGATCAGGGTCACCGACGGCGGCGCTGCGGCGGGCCCGGAACTGCGGGTCGCCGCCCCCGACGCGATCGACGGCCGCGGCCTGACCATCGTCGCCGCCCTGGCAACCGGCTGGGGCGTCGAGCGCGACGGCCTCGGCCAGTGCGTCTGGGCCACGCTCTAAGCGTTCCGGCGTTCCGGCGTTCCGGCGTTCGGCACCGGTCGCTGAGGCGTTTCGCCGTTCGCCGTGGCGTTCCTGCGTCGTTCGCCGTGGCGTTTCGCTGTTCGTCGAGCCGTTCCTGCGTTGTTCGCTGAGGCGTTTCGCCGTTCGCCGTGGCGTTCCTGCGTTGTTCGCCGTGGCGTTTCGTCGTTCGTCGAGCCGCTCCGTCGTCGTTCGCCGAGGCGTTCCGGCATCGTCGGCCAACCCATCGGGCGGACATTTCCGACTTGTCGGAAATGGGGGACGCGGCCGGGTGAGTGACGCGCCCGAGGTGGTGGGTGTCCGCCCGCGGCGCGGTGGGACCGCCTAGGCTGGGTCGCCGTGAGCAAGCGAGCGAAAACCCCCCGTGGCCGGTCCGCCGACGGCGAGAAGCGCCAGAAGATCCGCGACGTCTACGTGGGCCGCCCGTTCGAAGGGCTGGCCGACGAGCCGGAGTGGGTCGCACTGCGGGAACTGGTGCCGGCCGCCTCGGCACCCCTGAAGCTGGCCCCCGAGCTGGCCGAGCGTTACGGCGACCGTCCGGTGATCCTTTCGACGGTCCTGCCGATGGCGTGGCCCGCGATGACGAAGCCCGACGGCCGGGTGTTCATCGGGCTGCAGCGGCACGTGCAGTCCGGGGATGTGTCACGGGACCTCGCGGTGGCGTTGCAGTGCGCACTGGACACGCCGACCGGGCAGACCGTCGACATCCCGCCGCTGCCGGGTGTCGGCCCCCGCCTGCAGGACGTGATCGTCAACGCGCCGCTGGACATCACCGTGCACACCGGGTTCGAGTACTGGCTCGAGGACAACGCCACCGACGACCCGAACGTGCGGGCGTCGCTGGAGCGGGCCAACGCGAGCATCTTCCCGACGGCGCGGCTGTCGGCGGCGCCGGCGACGTACTGGTGCCGCGTCACCGACCGGTCGCACGTGCGGCTCGTCCTCGGCGACGACGAGGACCGCGCGCTCGACGCGTTGTCGCGGCTGTCCGCGGGTGGTGGGCTGCTGCTCGGCGACAACACGAAGTTCGCCGGCATGTTCCGCGCGCACGGCCTGCTCGCCCCGGTCTGGGACCTCCCGCTCGAGGTGCCGGCCGAGGAGTGGGAGGCGCCGGTCGCCGAGTTCGCGAAGCGCTACGCGGAGGCGATCGCCGTCGCCGAACCGCTGACCGCCGCCGAGCGGCGCAGCAAGCAGGGCCTGATCGGCCGTCTCCAGCCGCTGCGCTAGGACACAGCACCTCCCGCCCGGGCGATCGGCGCGGACATGCATCGTGGACCTCCCCGGCCCGAGCCCAGCTCGGAGCCGGGGATCCGGATGACCTCAATGCCGTGCCGCTCCAGCTGGGCGTTGGTCTCCACGTTGCGCTCATACGCGACGCAGAGCCGCGGGGCGATCGCCAGGGTGTTGTTGCCGTCGTCCCACTGCTCGCGTTCCGCGGTGACCGGGTCGAGGCCGGTGTCGATGATCCGCAGCGTGTCGATCCGCATCGCCTTCGCGGCGCCGACGATGAACGGCTCCGGCCCGGAGACGGCGAGGTCGCCGGAGACACCGGGGTCGTCGGAGCCGGCCGAGGTCACCGTCCAGGCCTGCAGGGTGCTGGCGACGTTCGGATACATGACGACCGCGTCGACGTCGACCATCGTGCAGACGGTGTCGAGGTGCATGGTCGCGCGCTCCTGTGCGATCGGCACCACCAGCACGGTATGGGCGAGGCCGCGTTCGAAGCAGCGCCGGGCCAGCCGCTCCGCGCCGGCGGGCCGGGTGCGTTCACCGACGCCGACCGCGATGACTCCCGGCGCCAGCAGCAGCACGTCGCCGCCTTCGAGGTGTTCCAGACCCGGCTCGTACACCAGGGACGTCCCGGCGAACCGGGGATGGTGCCGGTAGATCGCGCGGGTGAGCGTCGTCTCGCGCCGGCGGGCGTGCATGGCAAGGCTGGTCACCGCGACCTGGTCGCCGATCCAGACGGATGAATCGCGCGTGAAGAGCAGGTTGGGCAGCGGGTCGATGATGAAGTCGGCCCGGTCCATCAGGGCGTGCACGAGGCCGCCGCCGGCGCGCAGCTCGGCCCGGGAGAGCCCGGCGATGAGCGTGGTCGCCAGGGTCGCCGGGTCCAGCGCGGTGAGGTGGTCGGCCACGTGCCGGCGGAGCGTGTCGCCGAGCCGGACGTCGTCGAGGACCGCCTGCGTCACCTCGTCGCGGGCGGCGGGCACGACCACGGTCTCGGCCAGCAGCTCCGACACGTAGACGACCTCGACATTATGACTACTCAGGGCGTGCGCGAACGTGTCATGCTCTTCTTGAGCGCGTCCGACCCACGGGATCCCGTCGAAGAGCAACGAATCGTTGTTCCGCGGGGTCAGTCGGGCCAGCTCCGCACCCGGGCGGTGCAGCAGCACCGTGCCAAGCTGCCCGACCTCGCTGTCGACGTGATGATGGCTCACCAGCTCAGACTAACGGCTGACCCGTTATCCACCGGTTGGGCGCTATCTGCAAATTCATGAGACGTCGTGAATGCGGCATTCATCCCAGTCATTCCGAGTCTTTCAACCATCCGGTCATCCCGGTTGCCCGTTTGAACACGTACGGTGTTTGAACACACACGCAACCGAGCGGCGACTTGGAGGTGTGCGAGATGACCGAACTGCTGCATCGTGGCGGAACGGATTCGCAGCCCGCAGGGTTTGACGATCGCATCATTGTTGATGCAGGTCGGCCTTCCCCCATTGACTGGATGCGCGAACGACGCGCCGAACGCGGAGCACGCAGGGAAGAGGCAGGACACAACCGTCTGTACCGCAGGATGGGCAGTCTCATCGGCCGTCTCGGCGAGGAGTGGCACGTCCTGGACCTGCGTGAGCTGACCGGCGCCGAACGTCGCTCGTTCCTCGCCGTCGGTCCGGGTGGCGTGTTCGCGGTGACGGTCAAGGACCACGGTCGCAGCCGCGTCTCGTTTGCCGGTGACATCGTGCAGATCGATGGCAAGCGGCCCAAGTACGTCGAGGAGACCCGCGCGGAGGCCAAGGGTGCCGCCGAGGCGCTCTCCCGCAGCGCCGGGGTGTCGATCCCGGTCATGCCGATTCTGGCGTTCGCCGGCACCGGCAAGATCAGTTTTTACGGGGTGCCGAAGGGCTGCCTCGTCACGGCGTACCACGAGCTGCCCCGCGTCCTCAACGCGCGCGGCAACCGGCTCGCCGCCGACACGGTCGACAAGGTGTTCTCGCTCGCGCTGCACCCGGCCACGTGGTCCTCGCAGACCTATGCGGCATTCGCCGACAGCTACCGCTGGTACAAGGATGGGGATCGCGTGGGCACTGACAAGCGGAGTGACGCGGAGTAGCCTCTGCGGCGTGGAGCCGCTCGACACGAAGCGCCGGATTGAGCAATCGCTGGGGACCGATCACACCCTGACTGATGCGATGATGAGTGCGTTGCGCGGACGCGTCCGCCGCACCGGTGCCTGAGGAGGCGCTGTGGCGCATGTCGAGCTTTCCATCTCCGATCCACACCTTGCCCGCTCGCCCGACCCGGCCGAGTCGTCACTCGACCGTTGGGCGGCGACGGTCGCCGACGCGGCGGAGCCGAGCCTGGTGATCGACGACAAGGCGGTCATCGTCGCGGTGTCCGCCTCGTTCGAGGACCTGCTCGGGCTCACCGAGTCGGCCATCGACCGCCCGCTCGTCGACGGCGTCCTGCAGTTCCTCGACTTCGGCGACGGCGGTGCCCTGGACTCCTCCGAGATCAACAAGACGCCGCCGCTGCTTGCCCTGTCCTCGGGGCGGCTCGCCCGCGGGCTCGTCCGGGTGCGCTGCGCGACGGGACCGCGCACGTTCGACGCGATCGCGACCCCGCTGCTGCAGGACGGACAGGTCGTCGGCTCACTGACGTTCTTCAGCACCGTCTGACCGGACCGTCTGACCGGACCGTCTGACCGGACCGTCTGAGCGGACCGTCTGAGCGGACCGTCTGACCGGACCGTCTGACCGGCGGTGCGGCCGAACGCCGGAAAGCCACCTGGACAACGCACGCACGTAACTTGGCTCACGGCTCCCGCCACGCACCGCGTTCGCACCGTACGCTCCTTGTCATGTTGGACCTCCAGGTGCTGCCAGGTGACTATGCGATCGGCCGTCTTCCGGCCGGAACGCCCCTGCCGGCGGGCCTCATCGAGGCGGCGGCGAACAGCTCCGACGTCATCTCGGTGACCTGGACCCCCGACGAGGTCTCCATCCTGTGCCCCGCCGACCGGGTGCCCGCCGGCGCATCGGTCGAGACGCCGTGGCGCTGCCTGCGCGTCGCCGGGCCGGTCCAGCTCGCCCTCACCGGCATCCTCGCCTCGATCGTGTCCCCGCTCGCCGAGGCCAGGGTCAACATCTTCGCGTTCTCCACATTCGACACCGATTACGTGCTGGTGCCGGCCGTGCGGCTCAACGAGGCACTGGCCGCGCTCAACGCCGCCGGGCACCGGGTGACGGCCTCCGGCACCGTGTGAAGCTCAAGGGACTGGCGTCCTACGATGTGCTGCATGCGCGCACCGGCCGCAGTGTTTGCGATCGTCAGTCTTGGATGTCTGCTGTCCGGGTGTACGCGGTCGCACGCTGATTCCGGCCCTCTCCTGCCGCCCGTTTCGCCGCCTCCGGCGAGGTCGGCGAGTCCGACGCCGGTCAGCACGCCCAACGTGCCGGCGCGCACCACTCCCGCCCGCTCCGCCAGCAGCAGTCCGAGCCAGCAGCCGTTCTCCGAGGCATACGTGTCGCAGTGCAACGGCCGTCCGAGCGGCGACCAGGTCATCGCGGCGGTCCGCCGGGCCCGGCCCAACCTGCCCGCCGGGGCCGGCCTCACGGTGAAGACCGGGCCGCTGTGTGCCGGGGTGTGGCAGTACACCGTGCTCACCGTCACCGGCAGTGAGCCGCTGCAGGTCATGTCGAAGGGAGCGCCGGCCGCGCTGACCGTCGTGACCGTCGGCACCGACCCGTGCACCGTCGAGGTGCGGGCGACCGCGCCGCCCGCGCTGCTCAGCACCGCCAACTGCTGAGCGGCCGGCAAGAGCGTCTAGGCTTGACCCATGCCTGGTGTACCGCCGACGCGGTTCGTGTACCTGGGGCCGGAAGGCACGTTCTCGGAGCAGGCGCTCAGAACCGTCCCGGCCGCCGACCGCGGGGTGCTGACCCCGGCCCGCAGCGTCCCGGAGGCGCTCGACGCGCTGCGCGCCGGTGACGCCGACGCGGCGCTCGTCCCGCTGGAGAATTCGATCGGCGGGCAGGTCGGGGTCACCCTCGACGAGCTCGCCAACGGTGAGCCACTGATCATCACCCGTGAGGTGGTGCTGCCGGTGCAGTTCGTGCTCGCCGCCGCCGAGGACCGGTCGCTGGACTCGATCCGGTCGATCGCCGCCCACCCGCAGGCGGGCGCCCAGTGCCGCAAGTGGCTCCGCGACCACGTGCCGCAGGCGACCGTCGTCGACGTGCTGTCCAACGCGACCGCCGCGATCGGCGCCGGCACCGGCGAGTTCGACGCCGCGATCTGCGCCGCGATCGGCGCGACCCGCTACAAGCTCAACGTCCTGGCGAAGGACATCGCCGACAACCCCGACGCGATGACCCGCTTCGCACTGGTGTCGCGGCCCGGACCGCCGCCGCCACCGACCGGCGACGACCTGACCACGCTCGCGGTCTACATCGCCCACGACCGGGTCGGCGCGCTGCTGGCCGTGCTGACCGAGTTGTCGGTCCGCGGGGTCAACCTGACCAGGATCGAGTCCCGGCCGACCGGCGAACGCCTCGGCCGTTACGTGTTCTTCCTCGACTGCGGCGGCCACGTCGCCGAGGCCCAGATGGGCGAGGCGTTGCAGGGGCTGCGCCGCATCTGCGCCGACGTGCGGTTCCTGGGTTCCTACCCGCGAGCGTCGCACGGGGACGCGCCGCCGCACCGCGCGCCCGGCCTGTCCGACGAGGACTTCACCGACGCCGCCAGTTGGCTCAGTGAGCTCCGCAACGGGGGTTGAGGGGATGGGCGGCGGGCCCATCCCCGTCCGATGTCAGCCGCCGATGCCGCCGAGGAGGCCGGCCGGCTTCTGCTGGGCCGCCGCCGGCTTGCCCTCGCTGGGCTGGACGATGACGAAGCCCTGACCCTGCAGCACCAGCTGGAACAGCTCGCCCGAGCCGCCCTTGAGGATCGACTTGAGGCTCTGGTTCTTCTGGATGCTGGTCTGCAGGCTGCTCGACCAGCCGACGACGGCGTCGGTGTCGACCAGCACCGGCGCCTGCGGGCTCACCGGGATGATGATCGGGGCACCTTCGGTGACGATCGCGAGCTTGCCCTGACCGGTGAAGACGCTGTTGAACAGGCCGCCGCCGAACATGCCGGCACCCTGGACGCGCTGGATGTCGTACCGCAGCGACGGGTCGAAGCAGAGAACGTTCCTGCCGTTGATCGTCAACGCGTCGTTGGGCTCGATGTCGACGATGTGGCAGTCGGAGGCGGCGTCGGCGAACCACACCTCGCCCTGCCCACGCACGGCCATGAGGGACAGGCCCTCACCGGTGACCGCACGCTTGAGGAAGTTGCCGACGCCCTGACTTTTCACCTCGAACTGGAGGTTGCCGCGGAACGCGACCATGGCGCCCTGACGGGCCATGACCTCACCGTTCACGGCGTACTTGACGCACTTGGAGTGCTGCAGGCTCATGCCTGCCTGGGTTGGGGGCTGGGCCATGTTTTCGGCCTTGAAGATGTCACCGCGCACGCTGCGCAGCGTAACGGGTCCTCCAAGGGCGTGCGGAGGACCCGTTATGAAAGCGCGATCAACCGCCGAGCAAATTGCCCAGGACCCCGCCCTGCTGCTGTTGTCCCTGGCCACCGGCCGGACCCTGCGGCGGCTCCTCCGACGGCTGGACCACCACGAAGCCCTGCCCGGCGAAGCTCATCGTGAAAGCCTCACCGGTGCTACGGCCCAGCAGCGTGCCGATGCCGAGCTGGTCGGCGCGGTGGTAGCCGGTCTGCAGGCTCGCGGACCAGCAGATCGCCGCCTGCGGGTCGACGTAGGTGGGCGCGTCGACGCTCAGCACGACCGGGGTGCCCTTCGTCGTGATCGCGAGGCGGCCCTGACCGGTGAACACGCAGTTGAACAGGCCCGCCGAGGACATCATGCCGACGCCCTGAACCATCTTGATGTCGTACTGCAGCGACGCGTCGAACGCGAGCACGTTGGCCCCGTTGATCGAGATTGCGTCGCCGGGCTCCAGGTCGATGAGGTGCACGTCGGCGGAGCGGTCCGCGAAGAACACGTCGCCGCGGCCGGAGACCTTCATCAGCGGGACACCCTCGCCGGTCAGCTTCGACTTGAGCCACTTGCCGACGCCGCCCGAGCCGAGCGCCTGGAACTGCACCTGCCCCTGGTAGGCGACCATCGTGCCGGTCCGGGCCATGATTTCGCCGTTGAGTTCGGCTTTGAGCATCTTGGAGTTCTGCAGTCGCAGACCGGGCTGCTGCGACTCCTTCTCCATGTTTTCAGCGGCAAACAGCGCACTGCGCATCGGGCGTCCCTTCGACGACGAACCTGACTCGCACGGTATGAGCCTGCCGCAAATCAGCCCCAGCCCAGGGCGTGCAGGCGCCGGTCGTCGATGCCGAAGTGGTGCGCGATCTCGTGCACAACGGTGATCGCGACCTCGTCGACGACGTCATCCTCATCGTCACAGATCGCGAGGATCGGGTTGCGGTAAATCGAGATCCGGTCCGGCAGCACGCCGGAGTAGTCCCAGCCGCGCTCCGTCAGCGAGAACCCCTCATACAGGCCGAGCAGGTCCGGCTCGCCCGCCGGCGGGTCGTCGACGACCAGGATCACCACGTTGTCCATGAGGTCGAGCAGCTCCTCCGGGACCTCGTCGAGGGCGTCGCCCACGAGCTCCTCGAAGCGCTTCTTGCTCATCGTCACCGGCATGTCAAAGAGGGTCCCCCATCGCGGGGGACCCTCTCAAGGGACTTCAGACCAGCTTGGCGTCGAGCGTGATCTCGACAGCGGCGAGCGCCTTGGAGATCGGGCAGCCGGCCTTGGCCTCGGCGGCGATCTTGTCGAACTCGCCCGCGTCGATGCCGGGGACGTCACCGCGGCTGGTCAGGTCGATCCGGGTGATGGCGAAGCCGCCGTCAACCGGGCCGAACTGCACCGCGGCGGTGGTCTCCACCGACGTGGGCGTGAACCCGGCCTTGGCCAGACCGTTGGAGAAGGCCATCGAGAAGCAGGCCGCGTGGGCCGCCGCGATCAGCTCCTCCGGGTTGGTTCCCTCGCCGCTCTCGAAGCGCGAGGGAAAGGAATAGGAACCCTGGAAGGTGCCCGAGCCGGTGGAGACGGTGCCGGCGCCGGACTTGAGGTCGCCCTCCCAGCGGGCGGATGAAGTGCGAGTAGGCATGAACCAGACGCTAGCCCATTCCGTGTGTTCCTTGGGACGAGCTCGGCAGTCTTGAGGGGAGCGTGTTGATGCAACACAAACTGGTGCAGATCGGCGGCTGGCTGGGCGTGTCCGGCCTGCTCACCGGCATTGCCTCGATCTTCGTGCCGTGGGTGCAGCAGCTGGTGGTGACCGGGTCGGGGCGGCGGGCCCAGCAACGCCTCGACAGCCTCACCATCCTGAATCTCGAAAAGGGCGTCTGGTACGTGATCCTGCTGCTCAGCCTGATCGCGCTGCTCGGCGCGGCGGCGATGGGCGCCAACCAGGGCCGCAAGATCGCCGGGCTTGCCGGCCCGATCCTGTCGCTGGTGACCGCCTCGCTCGTAGTGGGCCTCATCACTACCTTCGACGGGCAGCTCGCCGGACCCGGCCGGATCGCGGATGTCGGCACGTCAGCGGGGAGCTGGCTGGCCCTGGTGTCGATGCCGCTGCTCGGATTCGCCTCCGGGCTGATCGCCATCGGTCGCGCCCGGCGGCATGTTTCGGCGCCGGCCGGTGTTGCCGCTGGACATGACTGATCGCAATGTGGGCGTCCTCGGCACCGGCATGGTCGGCGAGGCCATCGCGACCCGCCTGATCGAGGTCGGGTACGACGTCGTCATGGGCTCCCGTGACGCCGCCAATCCGAAGGCCGTCGCCTGGGCGGAGCGGACCGGTGGCCGCGCCGGCACGTTCGCCGACGCGGCCGCGCACGGTTCGCTGCTGTTCAACGCCACCCCCGGCGGCGCGTCGCTGGACGTGCTGCGCTCCGCCGGCGACCTGACCGGCAAGGTCCTCGCCGACATCTCCAACGACCTGAGCTCCGCCGCGGTGAAGCCCGTCGCCACCGGCCTGCAGGCGGCGTTCCCCTCGTTGAAGGTCGTCAAGACCCTCAACACCGTCAACTGCGACATCATGGTCCGCCCCGACCTGCTGTCCCAACCGCACACCATGTTCGTCGCCGGCGACGACGCCGACGCGAAAACCCTGGTCAAGGGAGTGCTGGCGAAGTTCGGCTGGCCCGAGGGCGACGTGCTGGACCTCGGCGGGATCGACAAGGCGTTCGCGATGGAGCAGTACCTCCCGCTGTGGCTCGCGGTGTGGGGTGCCAAGGGCGATCTGCGGTTCAACCTGCGTGTCGTTTCCTGAGCTACCCTGCGCGGTATGACTGAGCCGGTCGTCATCGGACCATCGATCGTCGCGCCCGCCGCACCATCCACAGCGCTGTCCCACGCGCCGTCCGATCAGCCGTCCGTCGACGCTCCGCCGCCCGGTGCGGCGGAGCGTGGCGCCGGCCCGGTCGCGATCGCCCTGCTCGCCCTCGGGTTCGGGCTGGCGGCCGCCGCGCAGTACCTGCCATGGAGCTCCGTCAACCTGCGCGAGGCCGCCGTGGGCGACCCGGACCTGTCCGAGGACAGCAGCGTGCCGCAGAGCATCGACGTCGACCTGGCCAGCCTCAACAGCGGCCCCGTCGTGGTCTACCTCGGCACGCTCACGCTCGCCCTGGTCGGGATCGGGATCCTGCTGGCGACCCGCGGCTCGGTCCGCCGGGGCGCGGCCGCCGGGGCGCTGGCGATGCTCGCCGGCAACGCGCTGGTCCTCGTCGGGTTCAAACAGATCATCGACCGGCTCGGCTACAGCCCGCTCACGTCGTACCGGCTGCCGGACGAAGCCGTCCACGTCGGCGCCGGCTATCCGCTCGCCGCGGCGGCCACCGCGATGCTGGCGGCCGGTGCGATCGTCGCCGTGCGCGGCTCGCTGCTCGGCCCGAACAGGCCCGGCCGCAAGGCGCGGGCGGAAGAGCCGCACGACGGCTCCGAGCCGCTGGAGCTCACGGTCACCCCACTGCGGTAGGCGGACAACAGCGCCGTCATCAGGACGTCGTACGTTCGGTTGAGATTTACTCGCATGGTGTGACCCCGGCGGGTCGCAGAGGTACGGTTGCTCCCCCGCTGACGCGGAAGGAGCACTGAATGCGCAGTTTGCCCAAACTCATCGCGACCGACCTTGACGGCACGCTCGTCCACAGCGACGACACCGTGAGTGACTACACCAGGGCCGTCCTGGAGCGTGTCAAGGCGGCCGGCATCCACATCGTGGGCGCCACCGGCCGCGGTCCCCGGCTGACCGAGCTCGTCCGGTCCGACATCCCCTCCGCCGACTTCCTGGTCATGGGCGGCGGCAGCCGGGTCGTCGACGTCCGCGACCCCGAGCATCCGGTCGTCCTGCGCGACGAGCGGCTCGACGGCGACGCCCTCGCCGAGGTCCTCACCCGCCTGGAGCACGAGCTCGGCACCCTGTCCGTCCTGATCGAGGCCGGCGACCACCACGAGGCGCCGCTGTGGGGCGACGCCGACCCGCACTGGCGCTACCCCGACGTCGTCGAGGCCAGGGTCCGCGCCGAATGCCTCACCGGCCCCGTCCTCAAAGGCTTCGCCAGGCACCCCACCTGCGACGTCGACGAGCTGCTCGCCGTCGCCGAGCGCGTCATCCCGCCGAGCATGGCCACGATCACCCAGGCCGGCCTCGGCTACATCGAGATCTGCCCGCCCGGCGTCGACAAGGCCACCGGCCTGCGGTTCGTCGCGACGGCGCTGGGCATCGACCCCGGTGACGTCCTCGTGTTCGGCGACATGCCCAACGACGTGCCCATGTTCCGGTGGGCCGGGTTTGGCCGGGTCGCCGTCGCCAACGCCCACCCGGCGCTGAAGGCCCTCGCCGACGAGACAACTCTCACCAATGACGAGGACGGGGTCGCGACCTACCTCGAAGCTATGTTGAAGCTGTGACGCAGACCCCCCGGTTGGTGGCGACGGACCTCGACGGCACCCTTGTCGGCCGGGACCGCACGGTCAGCCCCCGCACTGCCGAGGTGCTGCGCCGCCTCGACGCCGCCGGGATCGTGATCGTGCTGGTCACCGGTCGGCCGATCCGGTGGGTGCGTCCGGTGTACGACCAGCTGCCCTTCGCGCCGATCGCCATCTGTGCGAACGGGGCGGCGACCTACGACCCCGGCACCGACACGATCGTCCACAGCAGCCCGATCGAGCCCGACACGCTCGCCGAGATCTGCGAGCGGCTGCGCGCCAAGGTCCCCGGCGTCGTCTTCGCCGTCGAACGCGACGGCGGCCGGCAGATGCGGCACGAGCCCGAGTTTCCCGTCGGCCCGTGGGAGATCAACCACGAGTCGGTCGGCCCGGCCTCCTACGCCGAGCTGCTGACCCGGCCCGCCGCGAAGCTGCTCGTCCGTGCCGGCGTCCAGCAGTCCGACGAGTTCACCGCGCTGGTCGGCGAGTGTCTCGACGGGCTGGCGGAGGCGACGAACTCCTCCTCCAGCGGCATGGTCGAGGTCTCCGCCGCCGGCGTCACGAAGGCGACGGCGCTCGCCCGGGTCGCCCGCGACCACGCGGTCACCGCGCCCGACGTGATCGCCTTCGGTGACATGCCGAACGACCTGGCGATGCTCACCTGGGCGGGTCGCGGCGTCGCCATGGCCAACGGTCACCCGGCGGTGCTCGCCGCGGCCCACGACGTGACCACCGCAACCAACGAGGACGACGGCGTGGCCGCCTACCTGGAGACGCTCTACCGCCACTGACCGTCTTCGCGGCCGGTCTTCCCGGCTTTGACCGCGTCACCGGTCTCCGTGGTCTGACCGCGTCACCGGTCTCCGTGGTCTGACCGCGTCACCCGGTCTTCACGGTTTGACCGCGTCACCGGTCTTCACGGTTCGACCGCGTCGCTGGGCCTCATGGTTTGACCTTGGAGACCCGGCGCCGCCGCGGCGGCTGTCCCGCCCGGCGGTCGCACGACTCCAAGGTCAAACTCGTCGACCGGTCCTACAGATACTGGCCGGTGCCTGTGGGCGTCGGCTGGACGGGCTGGCCTGGGACGCCACCCGGTCCGCCGGTGAGCGCCGGGCGGCCACGCATCTGCTCGAGCTGGACCCGGGCCGCCATCTGCTGGGCGACGAGTGCGGCCTGGATGCCGTGGAACAGGCCCTCCAGCCAGCCGACCAGCTGCGCCTGGGCGATGCGCAGCTCCGCCTCGCTCGGCGTCGAGCCGTCCTCGAACGGCAGCGACAGCCGCTCCAGCTCGTCGCGCAGCTCGGGGGCGAGCCCGTCCTCCAGCTCCAGGATCGAGCGGCGGTGAATCTCCTTGAGCCGGCTGCGACCCGCCTCGTCGAGCGGGGCCGCGCGGACCTCTTCGAGCAGTTGCTTGATCATGCTGCCGATGCGCATGACCTTGGCCGGTTGCTCGATCAGCTTGCTCGGATCCTCCGCACCCTCCTCATCGGTGGACATGGTGCCGAGCGGACGTCCGTCGGGCCCGACCACCAACACGGTGCGCGACTCGTCCTGCGCCTCTTCTGCCATGGTTCCTAGTCTTGCCTACCCGTCGTTGGGACGACCACCAAGGGGCCCTGTTGCCACGCTTCGTGACGCGTTAATGTCGCCCCGTGACGAGTGATCCCCGCGAGGTGCTCAGCCGGCCCGCCCGGCCCGCAGACTTCACCCTGCGGTATGGCGAGCACCCCGACCAGCTGGCCGACGTCCGGCTTCCTGCCGTCCCGGGTGCGCCGCTCGTGCTCTTCATCCACGGCGGCTTTTGGCGCAGCGAATGGGACCGCACACACGCCGGCCCGCTCGCCGCGGACCTCGCCGACCGGGGATACGCCGTCGCGACCGTCGAGTTCCGCCGCACCGGACAGCCCGGCGGCGGCTGGCCCGGCACGTTCTCCGACGTGGCGGCCGCCGCCGTCGCCGTGCCCGACCTGCTCGCCAAGGAGATCGCGCACCGGGGACTGCGGCCCGTCGCGGTCGACCGCCCGATCCTCGCCGGGCACTCCGCCGGCGGGCACCTCGCGTTGTGGTACGCGGCGGTCGCCCCCGACGCGGTCGGCGGGGTCGTCGCCCTGGCGCCCGTCGCCGACCTGGCCTGCGCGCACGAGCTCAACCTCGACGACGGCGCCGTCGCCGACCTGCTGGGTGGGCCGCCCGACCAGGTGCCCGAGGCATATGCGGCGGCGGACCCGATGCGCAACCTTCCGTCGAAGGTCCGCACCGTCATCGTGCACGGCAGCGACGATGCGATCGTGCCGGTCACGCTGTCCAGGGACTTCTGCCGCATGGCCCGCCGGGTGGGGGACGACACCACGCTGGTCGAGTTGGCCGGTGTGGAACACTTCGCTGTGATCGATCCGTTGTCGGCCGCCTGGCCCGCCGTCCTTGCCGCGTTCGGCACGGTGACCAGGGGTGAGACCGAGGCTGACGATTGACTGTCTGCCGCGATGGCGGTAGAACGCAGCGTGGGTGTCGAGGTTTTCTCGCCGCCGCAGGGTGCTGGGGAGGAAAAGTACGTGTCCCACCTGAACCGCCGCCAGGCGCTCCGACTCTTCGCGGCCGCGGGCGTGGCAGGCGCGGCCGCACCGTTACTCTCCGCATGCAGCGGGTCCGACAGCGACGCCAACACCTCGCTGCCCACCGGGCCACCGGTCAAGATTGGCATGATCGTGCCACTGACCGGCAGCCGTAAAGACCTCGGTAACGAAATGGACAACGGTTTCCAGCTGTATCTCAAGCTGCATGAGAACAAGCTCGGCAACCGCGAGGTCCAGCTGCTCAAGGTCGACGAGGGCGAGACGCCCGATGTCGGCAAGGCCGCCGCCGAGAAGCTGATCAAAGAGGACCGTGTCCTCGCCCTGACCGGCGTCGCGGCCGCCGCGACGATGCTGGCCATGAAGGACAGCATCGAGAGCGCGGCGGTCCCGCTCGTCGGGTCCAACGCGTCGCCGACCAGCCTGCAGGGCGCCAAGTACATGTGGCGCACCTCGTTCGTGGCCAGCGAGCCCGGCCAGGCCCTGGCCAAGTGGGCCGCCGACAACGCCGGTGGCTCCCTGGCCATCGTCGCCGCCGACTACCCCGGCGAAGACGACGAGGTCAACTCGTTCTTCGAGAACTTCAAGTCGGCCAACGGCAACGTCAACGGCAACGGCATCCGCTTCACGTCGTACCAGTCGAAGGACTACAGCCAGGTCCTGAACCAGGTCAAGAACTCCGGCGCGACCGCGATGTTCGCCTTCTTCGCCGGCGCGTCCGCGGTCGACTTCGTCAAGCAGTACAAGGCGGCGAAGTTCCCGGCCGGCTTCAAGCTCATCGCACCCGGCAGCCTCACCGAGGGCTATGTCCTCAAGCAGCAGGGCAACGACGCCCTCGGCGTCTACACCGCGATGAACTACTCGCCCGACCTGGACAACGCGGCCAACCGCCGGTTCATCGCCGACTACCAGAAGGCCTACGGCACGATCCCGTCGACCTACGCGATGGCCTCCTACGACGCCGCCGCCGTGCTGGACAAGGCGATCGGCGACGCGAGCCGGCCGTCGCTGGACTCGTTCTCCCTCAACGCCGCGATCGGCAAGCTGGGGCAGATCGACAGCCCCCGCGGCGGTTGGCAGTTCAGCCAGAACAGGACCCCACTGCAGCGTTGGTACCTGCGGCAGGTCCGCATGGACGGGGCCCTGCTGTCCAACGTGCTGACGGCCGAGCTGACCACGCTCGGCTGAGGCGCCGGCGCGACCGGGGCGGGGTCGACAAGGAGCGCCGGCCTGGCGCAGGATGTGATTCCGCTCCCCGACGTCGGCAGGCAATGTGACCAACCCCGAACCGGCCGCCGCGGCGCCCTCCGCCGCCCCTTCGACTGATGCCGCAGCTGCCGGCGTCACCGCAACGCCGGACGCCGCGGTGGTGACGACCCCGGCGCCCGTGATCCCGGCCCAGCCGGGCCCACCGGGGGCCGAGGTCCTGCCCGAGCCGGCCGGCGCGCCCGCCGTGACGCCGCCGGCAGCTCCGGCTCCGGCGGAGGCCGCACCGCCGGCCGGCCCGTTGCCGCAGGGGTATCCTCCGCAGTTCGTGCCGCAGCAGCGGGTGCCGTTGCAGGGGCCGCCACAGCAGTTCGGGCCTCCGCAGCAGTACGGCCCTCCGCAACAGTTCCCGCCGCCGCAGCAGTTCGGGCCGCCGCCGAACGCCGGGCCGCCGAGCGCTGGAGCGCCGCCGTTCGGGGGGCCGGGCGTCGGGGCGCCGCAGGGGTATCCGCAGTTCGGGGCGCCGCACGTACACCATCCGCTGCCGCAGACACATCCCGGCTATGCCTATGGTTGGCCGCCGCAACTGCCGCCGCAACCACGTCGCAACTTCCTCTGGCCGGTCCTGACCACCCTCCTGGTGGTCAGCATGGTCCTTGCGCTCGGCGGGGCCGCCGCGGCCACCTGGGCGCTGCGCGGCGGGGGTGGCAGCCAGACCGACCTGGTCTCTTCCACCTGGGTCGACATGCGGCCCGGGGTCGGCGTCAAGGCGATCGAAGAGCTGCTGCAGCGGCACACCCAGGCGGTCAAGAAGAAGGATCTCAACGCCTGGATGGCGGACGTCGAGCAGAGCGACGCGGCGTTCGTGAAGCGGCAGAAGCAGCTGTTCGACAACCTGGTCAAGATGCCGTTCTCCGACATCAGCTTCGACCGGACCAAGGTGCCCGCGCGGCAGCTGGCGAAGTTCCTGCCGACGCAGCTGTTCGACCGGTATCACGCCGCCGTGCACGTCGAAGCGGTCACGATCCGCCATCGGATCGAGGGCGTGGACAGCAAGACCGTCGCGATCCCGTGGATGCCCGTGGTGGCCCTGACCAAGGGCAAGTGGCTCATCGTCGGCGACGCGGCCGGCAAGGACATGCCGATCGGTGCCAATGGCCAGCCGTGGGACTCGACCGGGCCGGTCGCGGTGCTGCGCAACGACCGCATCATCGCCGTGGTCTCGGCCGACGACGCCGAGCGGGGCCGCAACCTGCTGCAGATGGCCGAGACGAGCCTCAAGCAGGTCGCCGAGGTCCGCCCGACCGGCTGGGACGGCAAGGTGCTGTTCACCGCCGTGCAGGACAAGCGGATCTTCGACACGTACTTCGCCGAGTCGCAGGAGCGGATCGCGCAGGTGGCGGCGATCGCGGTGCCGTATTACAACGAGGTGGGCGACTGGGCGCACTCGCCGGCGTACAGCTCGACCCGGGTCGTGTTCAACCCGACGCAGCTGACGGCGCAGACCGACGAGCTGGCGCACGACCTCACGCATGAGTTCGCGCACGCCGCCATGGGCCCTGTGACGACCGCACGGACGCCACGGTGGGTGGTGGAGGGGTTCGCGGAGTACGTCGCGTACAAGAAGGACAGGGTGTCCGCGACGGACATCCGCCAGGTGCTGGGCAACCTCACCATCTCGACCCTGCCGACCGACGACGAGTTCTACTCCGAGCCGCGCAACTACATCGCCAGCTGGCTGGCGAACCGGATGATCGCGGAGAAGTTCGGGCAGGACAAGTTGATCGCGTTCTACGAGGCGTTCCAGAACGTCGCCGAGGTCGAGTCCGCGGCCCGCGCGGTCCTGGGCATCGGCGTCAGCGCGCTCGAGCAGCAGTGGCGGGACTACGTAGCCGAGAAGCGCGGCTGAGGGTTTCCCTCGGCCGCGCTCCTCTGGCTTTGCTTGTGCTGTTGTGCTCTATCGGGCAGCGGTCAGACTGTCGCCGGCGGGAGGCCGCCGTCGCCGTCCACGACCTGCTCCGGCGTGCCGTCCTCGTCGATGTCACTCATCGTGATGTCGACCTTGCCGTCACCATTGGTGTCGAACTGGAACACGTCGGCCTTGCCGTCGCCGTCCGTGTCGATCGCCCACAGGTCGGGCTTGCCGTCGTTGTTGGTGTCGCCGACGAGGAGCTCGATGCGCTGGTCGCCGCGCGTCTCGACGGTCTCGTTCTCGCTCATGGTGCGGGTCCTCTCACGTCAATCGGGGGGAAAACCTGATCCGCCGTGGGGCCTGCGCCTTCGGCCGGACCTTCGCGTGCGCGTTCGCGGTTCGCTAAGCCGTTGGAGCCTTTATGCCCGCAGCGACCAGTGCTTTAATCACGAGCGCTGACTCGTCGAAGCCCACCAGCAGGATCGCGGTCGCCTCGAAGCTCTTGACCTGACCCGCGATCGGCGCGAACAGCTTCGTCGCGTCGGCTTTCGGATCGTAGTTGTCCTTCGCCTCATACTTGAGGATCTGCATGTTCGCGGGCTTGATGCCGGCGGCGGCAAGGTCGCTGCGGACCCCTTCCGACAGGCCGCTGCCGTACGTGTCGTCGCGCGCGATGATCGCGACCTTGGTGTGCCCGTCCCGCATGATGATGTCGGCGATCGCCTTGGCCTGCAGGACGTCGGGCGGCGACGTCCGGAAGAACAGCCCCTTGTCGTCGAACTTCGTCAGCTCGTCCGACGTCGCCGACGGCGAGATCATCACCTTGCCGGCCTGCGCGACCCGCGGGATGACGGCCTTGCTCACCCCGGACGCGCCGGCGCCGATGATCACCTGGACGTTCGCCGAGATCAACCGCTCGACGGTCGCCTTGGCGGTCTCGGGGTTGGTGCCGTCGTCACCCTCCTCGACCAGCACCGGCTGGCCGAGCACGCCGCCGGCCTCGTTGATCTCCTTGACCGCAAGCTTGGCGGCGGCGAACATCGGCGGCCCCTGGAACGCCAGCGCGCCGGTCTTCGGCAGCAGCAGGCCGAACTTCAGCGCCGGCCCCTTCCCGCCACCCTTGTTGCCGCCGCTGGCGGGCGGTGCCGCGGTCTTGTTCTCGGTCTTCTCGTCACCCGCGCCGACGAACTCGGTCTTCGCGTCGTCGATGGTGTTGTTCCGGCCGAAGTTGAGCACGCCATACATGGCGGACGACGGCTCGCCCGCGTCGGTGAAGCCACTGCGGCGCAGCGAGATCCCGCGGTACTTGAAATCCTTGCCGGACTTGGCGGCCAGCAGGCACGCGGAGATCGTGTCGCAGATGTTGTCACCGGTGGTCACGCCGATCAGCTGCTTGGCGATCGACGCGGACTCGACCGACTTGCCCGCCTCGGCGGCCAGCGCGGCGACCACGACGGCGTCATAGGCCTCGCCGGCGTAGTTGAAGTCGGTGAGACCGGAGTCGATGGACCTGACCCGGCGCTTGAAGTCGTCGCTGAGCGGGGTCAGCGGGGTCGTGCCCTTCATCCCGGCGAGCACCGCCGGTGAATCCTTGAGCGCCTCACCGAACGAGTTGGCCATGTTGCCGTCTGAGCCATAGAAGCGAATGTCACTCTTTGTCTCAGTGTCGCCGTTACTCTGCGCGGTGGAACCGCAGCCGGACGCGGTGAGCAACAGACCAATCGCGGTGATTGCTCCCACGATGGCTTTGGCCGACCGTGCGCGCATGAGTGTTTCTCCTCCCCAAAGGTGCCGTGCGCACCATAGCGCGGTCTGGCCGCGGACTTAAGTGGGGAGGTGGCCGCCGCGGACGTACCACCCGGTAACCTCTAGCGGCATGGAGGACACTGGCGTCACCGAGAGTGATACCCTGCCCGACGGCATGTCGATGCACGGCACACTGGCCGAACGGATGGGCATTGACCTGCTGGAAGCCGCCCCCGAGCGGGTCGTCGGCACCATGCCCGTCGCCGGCAACACCCAGCCGTATGGCCTGCTGCACGGCGGCGCCTCGGTCGTCCTCGCCGAGACGCTCGGCTCGATCGGCGCGGCCCTGCACGCCGCCCGCCTTTTCAACGGCATTGCGGTCGGCATCGAGGTCAATGCCACCCACCACAAGGCGGCCCGCGCCGGCATCGTCACCGGGGTGGCGACCCCGCTGCGCCTCGGCGGGATGATCGCCTCCTACGAGATCGCCATCACCGACGAATCCGGCGAACGCGTCTGCACAGCCCGGCTGACCTGCGCACTCCGCCGATCGTCGGCCGTGTCATAGTCCGCGGTTTCGGGCCCGTGGCTTGACTGAGGCGCATACGGTGTCGGCGTGGATGAGCCCGGAGACGAGACCTACCAGGACGCCGCCATGGTCCTGGAGTCCGCCCTAGCGGGCGACGGTGAAGGCGTGGTCCACACCTTCGACGCAGTCGTCGACCGCCGCGGGATGAGCGCCGCCTACGACGTCGCATGGCGCCTCGCCGGCGAGATGGTCGGCGAAAACCTTGCCCGCGGCCCCTGGCGCCTGGAGTTCCCAGACATCGACGATGCCAACTACGACAAGCGCTGGGTCGCCCGCTTCGTCAGCGCCTACGCGAACGAGGACATCCCCAGCGGCACGGCCCTGTTCACCGTCGCCCTGGTCGACGGCAAGCTCCCCGACTGCCTGATGACCCTCGCCGGCTCGGCCGTCGCTACGCTCCGCCGCCGCGGTGCCGCTTAGTGCAATTTCGCACTTGCAGAATGGCATTGGGTGCAGCATAGTTGTGCATACGTCGTTACCGAGCGTCGCAGCGCCCGAACCCCTGACCGCGTGTCGACTGAGGGGTCCGCGCGGTCGGGTGAACGGGCGGGCGCTCGCCTAGCCAACTGGCCTTGGTGACCCCGGGCGCCCGCCCCCTTTTCTCGATTCCTCGAGGGGGCCGCCGATGCCACACGATTCCCGACCATTCCCAAGCAACGGCACTTACGCTGCCAGGGACCGCAGCGCCGGCAGTGCCGACAGCCGTGGCGACCTTGGCCGCGCTGCCCCGGGCCGCGCTGTTTCAGGCCGCGCCGCTCCTGGTCGTGGTGACCTGGGTCGTGGTGACGCGGGCGGTGGTGACCTCAACCGTGCCACTCCGGGCCGCGCTGCTCCGAGCCGTGCCGCCCCTGGTCGTGGTGACGTGGGCGGTGGTGACCTCGACCGTGACGCTCCGGGCCGTGCTGTCCCCGGCACCGGTGACCTTGGCTCTGGTGGCCTTGGCCCTGCCGGTTCTGGCCCTGGTGGTGCTCCTCGGCCGCGGGTCGGGCTGGGCGTGCCGTTGCCCGGCCTCGCGTCCCCCGGCGACGTGTCCCACGCGGAGCAGTTCCTCCTGATGCACATGCCCCGCGAGGTGACCCGAGCCTTCTGCTTGGCCTGCCACACCGCGTGGCCGTGCCCGGACGTGCGCTACGCCCGCGCGATCACCGCAGGCCAGGCCGTGTGGGGGAGTCATCTCGCATGAGCACGGTGCACTACTCCCAAGTGGCCGCGGACCGGATCACCGCCGCGAACCGCGCCGTCGGCATCCACGTCGAGTCGGCCACCAGCAACCGCTGCGCGGCCTGCGACCAACCGACGCCGTGCGCCTTCCGCCGCGCCGCCGAAGGAACCCTCCTCGCCTACGGCCAACTGCCTCGCCGTCTCCCAGGTCTCACTCTCCGCTCTTCGGGCGCCACCCTCGTCCAGCCGCAGGCGCGGCCGATCCCACCGTCAGGACGGGCAGGACCTCGCGCCCGGTCACTGGACGCGGCGTTCGGCTGGTTCACCGCGGGAGGGTGCGGCGAACCACTCAACGTGCCACTCAGCCAACCCTCGTCGGCAGCTCCGCCAGCACCCCCTCAGACGCCTGCTCCACCGACGTTTCGGGCGCGCCGCCCGATGCTCCCGCCGCCGACGCCTTCACCGCGTCCGCCGACCCTTCCGCCACCGCCGCCACCGCGCCAGCCGCCGCCTCCGCCGACGTCGGGATCGACCCCTTCGACACTGCCTCAGGCGCGCCGCCCGACCCGTCCGCAGGTGGGTCAACATCCGCTGTCGGAGCCGGACGGACCTCCCCGAGAATCTGCAACCGCTGCCGGATCGCGCCGTCCGTTCGTCCCAGCTCAACGGTCAGGGTCTTGATGGTGGCGCCCTCACGGAAGCGCCGCACCAGCAGCTCGAGATCCGCCGGCTCCCACGGCTGACCGGACTTCGGCGCGGTCGGGCGGGGATCCCTCGACCACGAGTCATACGGCCGCCATCCCCCCGAAGGCGTCGATCCCGGCGGCGGCGAACCCGGCGGCGAGCCACCACCTCGGAAGCCGGCGAGTGCCGACGCGAGCAGCTGGCCGACGTCGGTCGCGTCGCCGGTCGGCAACTCGGCGACGAGCTCAGTGAAGACATAGCCGGAGTCCCACCCGACCAGCCGCAGCCCGACGACGCCGGTGCCGTCGTCGAACGCGGTCACGTCATAGCTGCGATGGTCCAGCATCAACCGCCGCCGGACGTCGGTGCCACGGGTCGGTTGGTCGTCGAAGTCCCAGTCGAAGTTGTTCATGCCCGCACGCTACGACCAGGGTCCGACACTTTTCCTTACCCGTGATGTCATCGTTGCGGGGCGTGACGCCCCCGTGCCCGGCTCAGGCTGGCGCCACGGGAATCATGCAGCGAGGAGATCGACTCGCACAGCCGTGGGCACCGGCAGGGGCTCGCCTCGCTCGCTCAGCAGCCGCAGGTGAAGCTTGATCGCTTCCCGCATGTCGGTTACTGCCTGATCTGCCGTCTCACCAAGCGCGACGCATCCGGGTACCTCGGGCGACCAGGCGCCATAACCGCCGTCCTCCGCGCGTTCTACGACGATCGCGTAGCCACTCACTCCCGCTCCCTCATTACAGTCCCGCGTGTCTTTGTGGCAGAGTCGAGGTCGAACCGCCGAACTTCCGCTCTCAGGTGTCGGCGGTTCTGCGTGGAGGGCACGAACGCAGAGCAACGCGTGTCGCACCATCTCCAGCCGCCCGGGGCATGTTTGCCACGGCGTTGAGATCAGGCGATGGTGGTGATGTCGCCGTCGTCGAAGTAGATGGCCTGGTGGAGGCGACCACCCAGAGCAACCGCGTAGCGGGCGAGGACGTCTTGACCCGAGACCTTGCCTTGCTCGATCTGGGAGACCCGCCCCTTGGTGACGCCCATGCGGTCGGCAACCTGCTGCTGGGTCAGGCCGCGACCGCGGCGCGCTTCGGCGAGGCGGTGACCGGTGACCTCGGCCAGCAGCTCCTGCTTGCCGGCCGCGACGGCTTCCTCGCCGCCCGCCTGCTCCACGAGTTCGCCGCGGATGTCGCTCCAGCGCACGTAGCTGCTCATCGCTGGTCTCCCTCTTCCTGTGCCCGCTCTTTCAAGTAGACCTCGTAGCGCTGCTCCGCCAGCGGTATCGCCTCTCGATACCAGGCATCCCATTGCCCCGCCTTGTCGCCGGCGACAAGCAGGATGCTGGATCGCCAAGGATCGAAGACAAAGAGGATCCGCATGGTGCCCGGTCGTAGCTCTTTGAGGTTCGCCAACGACGAGTGGGTGATGGTGTCGACGAGAGGTCGACCGAGGCCAGGTCCGCAGTATAGCGAAAGCTATACCGGTCGGCCGACCGTCCGCCGTCGCGGTGGCCGCTGTTGCCACATCTTGATCTTCTGGTTGACTCCGGACATACAAAGACCCCGACCGGCGTTTCCGCTGGTCGGGGTCTCATAAAGCCCGGCGAAGAGCTTTGTGGGCAGGGGCGGGGTCGAACCGCCGACCTTCCGCTTTTCAGGCGGACGCTCGTACCGACTGAGCTACCTGCCCAAGATGGGCCTTGCGGTCCTGACGGGACTTGAACCCGCGACCTCCGCCTTGACAGGGCGGCGAGCACTCCAACTGCTCCACAGGACCTTGCTCAACTGCGCCCGGGCGAACCCGGTAAGTACCCCCAACGGGATTCGAACCCGTGCTACCGCCTTGAAAGGGCGGCGTCCTGGGCCGCTAGACGATGAGGGCGGCCCCGCAATCATCGCATACTCTACGACTTGTGCGGTGTTGCTCCCATCCGGCCCCGCCGGAGGCTTTCAGAGCATACGTGACCCGTTCCGCGAAAACCAAATGGGTATCCATCGTGGCGGCGCGGCGCGCTCAGACGGGCATTGCGATCAGGGTGAACTGCTGTTTGAGCTCCGGCAGGAGGGTCTTGTAGGCGGCGAGGGTGGCGCTGCGGTCGCCGCCGCCGTCGTGGGACAGGATGACGGCGCCGGGCTTCGTGTTGTTCCTCACGTTGCTGATGATGTGCTGGGTCATCTGGTCGCCGGACCACTTCTTGGTGTTCCAGTCGGAGGGGTCGACGGTCCAGCCCAGGGACTTCATGCCAAGCTCGGCGGCGATCTGCACCGCGGCGGGAGTGAAGTTGCCGGCGGGGTGGCGGAAGTACTTGATCTGCGCGTCGGGGACGGCCTTGTGGATCTCGTCGTTGGTGCGCTGGAGGTCGGCACGGATGGTGTCGGCGGACTTCTTGCCGAGCTTCTCGTCGTGCTTCCAGGTGTGGTTGCACAGGGTGTGACCGTCCTTGACGATCTCCTGCAGGTACTGCGGGAACTCCTGGACGGCGACGCCGACCACGCAGAAGGTGGCCTTGATGTTGTGCTGGCGCAGCATGGCGAGCAGCTTCGGGGTGTCGGCGCTGGGGCCGTCGTCGAAGGTCAGGGCGACCTGCGCGCCGCCCGCCTGCCGAATGATGCCGTCGGAAGGGGCAGCAGAAGAAGCAGCCGCGGACGGCGACGCGGAGGTCGACGCGGCCGCCGATGAGGACGGGGTGGCGCTGGGCTTGCCGGTGGCGGCCTGCGCGGTGGAGTCGCTGATCGGGCGGGCCTGGGCGCCGCCGTCCTGGCCGCCGCCGGTCGAGCCGGACGGCGCGGGAGACCCGTGCCACGACGCTGAGGGCGCGTCGGTGGCGCCGCAGCCGGCAAGGGCCAGGACGGCGGCGCTGATCAGCGCTCCTAGGGCGAGGCGGGTGCGGGTCATTGTCTGCTCCGGGGATGGGTGCGTGCGGTGGGAAGGCACACGCTAATGACAAGACGCACCCGGCAACCTCCTGCGTTCCGGCCATGGCACGAACCCGGGAGTACCTGGACAAGGGACTTTTACGCAGATGGTTGGTAATGCTTTCCGGGTGGTGTTGTCGGGAAGATGCCCGTCGAACTCTGGAACGCGGAAAACCAAGTGGGCTAAGCGATTGCGGCGATGAGCATGGTCAGTGCCTCGGTCAGGGAGGCGGGGTTCGACACCCCTGCGGGCAGCGCGGCGGCGTTCCAGCCGGGACCGCCGGCGGCGACGACGAGCGGGCGCCGGGGCATGGCGAGCACCGGCTCCAGCTGCCCGGGGTTGCCGGTCGTGGGCAGCTGCGACCAGACCAGCACCGCCGCCGGCCCGGTCCGTCGGACGGCGGTGGCGAGCGCCGTCGGGGGCACCCGCGCGCCGAGCATGCGGGTCGGGACGCCCGCGGCGGCGAGGGCCGCGCCCACCGCCTCCAGGGGAAGGCTGTGCTGCTCCTCGTCGGCGCAGGCGAGCAGGATCTGGGCGGGGACCGTCGGCTCGGGGCGCGGGACGGCGCCGAAGACGGCCGAGACGCAGCCGGACAGGAGGTGCTCGACCTCGACGAGGGCGCCGGTGATCGCGTGCCGGTCGCCGATGGCGGTGAGGACCGGGCGGAGCACCTCGTCCCAGGCGACGACGACGCCCAGGTCGTGCACGGCCGCGGCGACCCGCTGCCGGACCGCGGGCGCGTCGAGCCGCACGGCGGCCCGGTGCAGGCCGCGCGCCGTCGCCACCAGGTCGGCGCCGCCGGACAGCGACGACGGCGCCGGGCCGCGGACGTCCTGCAGCGCCCACCTGGCCGCCTCGTTGGGCGCGACGCCCTCGACGATCAGGCGCTGCATCACCTCGAGGCGTTCGATGTCCTGCTCGGTGTACCGGCGGTGGTGCCCGGGCTCGTGCAGCGACGGGCCCATCCCGTACCGCTGATGCCAGGTCCGCAGCGTGGTCACGGCGACGCCGAGCCGCCGGGCCACCGCGCCCGCCGAATACGCCGCCGCGGCCGTCATGCCGTGGAGCTTCGCCAGGCGGACACGACCCCGGCCAGCCATGGTGCGTACAGGTCCGGGGACCGCGACAGCTGCGTGGCGAGGTCGTCGGCGGCGACCCACTCGACGGCGGCGACCTCGGCGGGATCCACGGCGAAAGGGCCGGCCGGGGACAGCTCGCCGACGAGCACGTGGTCGTACTCGAACTCGACCCGCCCGGTGCCCGGGTCGGCGGCCTGGTAGACGTACACCCCGACCTCCCGCAACGGCAAGGTCGTGATGCCGAGCTCCTCGGCCAGCCGACGGGTGGCCGCGTCCGTGACCGCCTCGCCCGGGGCGGGATGGCCGCAGCACGCGTTGGCCCAGCGCAGGGCGAAGCGGGTCTTCACGGCCGCCCGCTGCTGCAGCAGGAGCCGGCCGTCGGCGTCGACGAGCACGACGGAGAAGGCGCGGTGCAGCCGGCCGGGGGCGCGGTGCGCCTCGTCGACGGTGGCCGACCCGACAGCACCGCCACCCGCGTCGACCAGCTCCACCAGATGCGACTCCCGAGAACGAGGACTCACGACACCACTCCCGTAATGCGTTCGGCTGCCAGGCGACCGGAGATCAGGACCATCGGCACGCCGACTCCGGGCTGGGTCCCCGACCCGACGAAGACCACATTGGACAGTGTGGGGTGGAGGTTGCCCGGTCGGAAGGGTCCGGTCTGGCGCAACGTGTGCGCGGCGGCGAACGGGGTGCCGGCGGCCATGCCCTGATCGGCCCAGTCGGCGGGGGTGACGAACCGCGAGACCTCGATGGCGTCGCCGAAGCCGACGTAGCCGCGCCGTTCCAGGGTGTCGATGAGCTCGCTGCGGTAGGTGCCGCTGAGCGAGCCGCGCCAGTCGAGCAGCGGGGCGGTGAGGTTGGGTGTCGGCGCGAGCACGTAGTAGGTCTGCCGGCCGTCCGGCGCGAGCGACGGGTCGGTGCGGGTGGGGTTGGTGACCAGCAGGGACGGGTCGCTCATCAGCCGGCCCTGGTTGATGACCTCGTCGAAGGTCTCCCGCCAGGCCCGGCCGAAGTGGATGTTGTGGTGGGCGATCGCCCCGTAGGACTGCCGCGACCCCACGTGCAGCACCACGCACGACGGCGAATACCGCAGCTTGCCCAGCAACGGGTTGCGCCACCGGGCAGGGGGCAACAGGTCCCGGTAGGCGACCGGCAGGTCCGGGTTGAGCACCACGGTGTCGGCGGGGAACCGGCGACCGTCGGCGCACACCACCCCGGTGGCGCGGCCGGCGACCACGGAGACCGAATCCACTGAGCACCCGTAGTTGATGGTCACGCCGTGCTTGGTCGCGACATCGGCGAGAGCGCGGGAGACCGCGTGGATGCCGCCCTTGGGGAAGTAGACCCCGGCGACGGAGTCGAGGTAGGCGATCACCGCGTAGAGCGCGAGCGCCTGGTGCGGGGCGACCCCGGCGTACATGGCCTGGAAGGAGAAGATCCGCCGGGTCCGCGGGTCCTGGAAGTAGCTGTTGACCTTGGACTGCAGCCGGCCGAAGCCGCCGCGGACCAGCAGCCGCCACAGGTTGGCCGTGACGAGGTCCTGCGGGCGGTCGAGGTTGCGGTCGATGAAGTCGTCGCGCTCCAGCCGCCACAGCTCCCGCGCGTCGTCGACGAAGCGCAGGTAACCGTCGGCCTCGCGGGCGCCGCACACCCGGGCGACCTCGCCGGCCATCCGCGCGGTGTCGGCGATGACGTCGAGCGTCGAGCCGTCGGGGAAGTGCGCCCGGTAGGCGGGGTCGAGCCGCGTCATCGGCAGCCAGTCGGCGAGATCCTCCCCGACGGTGCCGACCAGGTCCTCGAGCAGCGACGGCATGGTCAGCACGGTCGGGCCGGTGTCGAACTCATAGCCGTCCAGCGAGAGTTTCCCGGCCCGGCCGCCCGGGTAGTCCTCGCGCTCCAGGACGGTGACCTCGCGCCCGGCCGCGGCCAGCCGGATCGCGGCCGCCAGTCCACCCAGCCCCGCACCGACGACGACCACCCGATCGGTCGGTCCCTTCACTACCCGCATGAGCGAAGCGTAGCGTAGGCTCAAGGTTGCGTCGATTGGTGCGTCGATTTGGACCGAGCCGGGAGGCCAGCATGGAGTCAGAGGCCCTGACCGCCGCGTATGAGCGGTGCCGTGCGCTGCACCGCCACCACGGCCGGACCTACTACCTGGCGACCAGGCTGCTGCCCGCCTGGAAGCGCCGGCACGTCCACGCGCTCTACGGGTTCACCCGTTACGCGGACGAGATCGTCGACCGCACCGAGGCGCTGACCCCCCGGGAGCGCGCGAGCGAGCTCGAGGCGTGGGCCGGCCGGTTCGTGCAGGGGCTCTCCGGCGCGCCGACCGACGACCCGCTGCTGCCCGCGGTCCTGCACACCATCCAGGTGTTCGACATCGACCTGGAGGACTTCCGCAAGTTCCTGGACAGCATGGCGATGGATCTCACCGTCACCGACTACGAGACCTACGCCGACCTGCTCGGCTACATGGAGGGCTCGGCCGCGGTGATCGGCACGATGATGCTGCCGATCCTCGAGTCGTCCGACCGGGCCGCCGCCCGCGAGCCCGCCCGCCAGCTCGGCCTGGCGTTCCAGCTCACCAACTTCATCCGCGACGTGGCCGAGGACCTGGAGCGGGGCCGGGTCTACCTGCCGGCCGAGGATCTGCGCCGGTTCGGGGTCACCCGCGAGGACCTGGCGCGGGCTGCACGTGAGCGGCGCAGCAGTCAGAAGATCAAGAGCCTCATGGTGTACGAGGTGCAGCGCGCCCGAGCGCATTACATCGCCGCTGCGGTCGGCATCCAGATGCTCGCGCCGAGCTCGCAGGCGTGCATGCGGGCCGCCTTCCGCCTCTACGGCGGCATCCTCGACGAGGTGGAGGCGCAGGACCACGACGTTTTCGTCCGGCGCGCCACCGTGCCGAAGCTGCGCCGCATCGCCGTCGCGCTGCGCTGCCTGCTGACCCGCCCTGGGGCGCCGGTGCCGATCCCCGGCACGCCGGCGGACGGGTTCGACGAGGTGTCGGCCATGCCGCCGGCCGCCGTGCCGCACCCCCGTGAGCCCGCCGCCGAGCTGCACCTGCCGGCCGTCCTGGACCTGCGCGGCACCGCGGCATGAAGGTCGCGGTCGTCCTGTTCACCCGCGACCTGCGGGTGCACGACAACCCTGCCCTGTCCGCCGCGTCGCGCGCCGCGGAGCGGGTGCTGCCGGTGTTCGTGCACGACCCGGCGCTGCGCGCCGGGGACAACCGGCGCCGGTTCCTCGACGGGTGCCTCGCCGACCTGAAGGCGTCGCTGCGCAAGCGCGGCGCCGACCTGGCCGAGCTGCGGGGCGACCCGGTGGCCGAGGCGGTCCGGGTGGCGAAGGCGGTCGGCGCCGAGGGGATCGGGCTCGCGGACGACGTCAGCGGCTACGCACGCGACCGGGAGCAGCGCCTGCGCCGGGCGTGCGACGACGAGCGCATCGCCCTGAAGACGTTCCCCGGCGTCACGATCGTGCCGCCCGGCGCGGTCCGGCCCGCCGGCGGCGGCGAGCACTACAAGGTGTTCACGCCCTACTGGCGCGCCTGGCAGGCCCAGCGCCTGCGGGACGTCGAGAGCGCGCCCCGCACGCTGCGGCTGCCCGATGACCTGCCGGCCTCCTGGTTCAAGGACAGGCCGGCCACGCAGGGCGGAGAGTCCGCGGCCCGGCAAAGGCTGACCACCTGGCTGCCGAGGCTCGAGGGCTACGACGCCGACCACGACGCCATGGCCGCCGACCGGACGTCCCGCTTGAGCCCGTTCCTGCACTTCGGCTGCCTGTCCCCGCGCGACGTGGCGGCCAGGGTCGACGGCCGCCCGGGCGCCGAGCCGTTCCTGCGGCAGCTCTGCTGGCGCGACTTCTACCACCAGGTCCTGCTCGCGTTCCCGGACCTGCGGCGCAAGGCCTACCGGGCGTCGGCGGAGGACACCTGGCTGGACGAGTCCGACGCGCTGCAGGCGTGGCGCGAGGGGCACACCGGCGTCCCGATCGTCGACGCCGGCATGCGGCAGCTGCTCGCCGAGGGCTGGATGCACAACCGGGCCCGCCTGATCACCGCCTCCTACCTGACCAAGCACCTGCGCGTCGACTGGCGGGCCGGCGGGGACCACTTCTTCGACCTGCTGCTCGACGGCGACGTGGCCAACAACTACGGCAACTGGCAGTGGGTCGCCGGCACGGGCAACGACACCAAGCCGTATCGGCGTTTCAACCCGATCCGGCAGGCGCACCGATTCGACCCCCTGGGCGACTACGTGCGCCGTTACGTGCCGGAGCTGGCCGGGGTGGAGGGCAAAGCGGTGCACGAGCCGTGGAACCTGCCGCAGCCGCCGCGCGGTTACCCGGCGCCCCTGAAGCTCTAAGCGCTCGTCAGCGCCACCCGGAAGGCCGTGGTCAGCGCCTCGTCCAGGTGTTCCAGGAGGTCCCGCGGGTCGGCGTAGACGGTCGCGGCGCCGTGGTCGAGCAGCTCCGCCGCGCACAGCCCGCCGCTGGTGAGCCCGATGCACGGAATCGACAGCGCACCCGCGGCCTTGACGTCCCAGACCGAGTCGCCGACGAACACGACCTCCTCGGCGGAAAGACCCGAGCGGCGCAGCGCCACCTCGACGATGTCCGGCGCCGGCTTGCTCTCCCCGGCGTCGTCGGCGCTGGTCACCGTGTCGATGACCGGGTCGGCGTCCAGGCAGCGCAGCAGCGCGTCGAGCTCCGGCTTCGACGCCGACGTGGCAAGCACGTTGCGCAGCCCGCGGTCGGCGCACGTCCGCAGCAGCGTCCGCGCCCCGGGCAGCCGGCGCAACGCGGTCCAACTCGTCGCGTACAGGCTGGCGTGCGCCGCCCGGAGCGCGTCGTCGTCGCTGGTGTCGTGGTCCTCGCCCAGCAGATGGTCCAGGATCTTGTCCGACCCCATGCCGATCGCCCGGTGGATGCGGGCCGACCCGACGTCGTGCCCGTACTGCCGAAACGCCTGCCACCAGGCCGTCGTATGCAGATAGACACTGTCGATGAGGGTCCCGTCGACATCAAAGAGCACACCGGTCACTGGTTTGGTCATGCGTCCGGTGTACCCACCTGCGGGGGGTTTCACTGGAAATATGACCGAGCCACAGGTACGTGAAGTGGAGCCCTTCCCCGGCTTCGACGTCGACGATCTCGGTGACTTCGCGGTGGAGCACTGCAGCGTTACGCTGGCCGACCAGCTGGCCGGCGGCCCGGAGCACGCCACCGAGCCCGACAGCCCGAAGGGACTGGCCGGCATGGACGATTGAGTTCGCCGATGGATGGGCATCCATCAGCGCATGGTCCGTGATGCCCTCAGCGACGTCGTACGGTTCGTGCCGTCACTGCTGCTGTTCCTTGTCATCCTGCTGGTCGGCTGGGGCCTCGCGGTCCTGCTCCGGGCGGGGGTCCGCAAGCTGCTGGCCAAGGTCGGCTTCGACCGGCTGGTCGAGCGCGGCGGCGTCGGACGGGCACTGTCGCGGACGAGCTTCGACGCCGGCGACCTGATCGCCAAGCTCGTCTACTACGCGATCCTGCTCTTCACGCTGCAGATCGCGTTCGGCGTGTGGGGGCCGAACCCGGTCTCCGAGCTCATCGACAGCGTGGTCTCCTGGCTGCCGAGGGCGGCCGTCGCCATCGTGATCGTGGTCGTCGCCGCGGCCCTCGCCAATGGCCTGCGCGACCTGGTGACCGGCGCGCTGGGCGGCCTGTCGTACGGGCGGCTGCTGGCCAACCTCGGCTACTGCTTCATCCTCGGGCTGGGCGTCATCGCCGCGCTGAACCAGATCGGCATCGCCACGTCGGTGACGACGCCGGTGCTGATCGCGGTGCTCGCCACGATCGCCGGCATCCTCATCGTCGGGGTCGGCGGCGGGCTGGTCCGCCCGATGCAGCAGCGGTGGGAGGGCTGGCTGACCCGCGTCGAGCAGGAGGCGCCGGCGGTGTCCGAACGCGTCCGGGCCGCCGCGCAGACCCGCCGCGAGGAGGCCGAGGCCCGCCGCGCGGCGGAGGCCGAGGCCCTTCGCCAGGCGGAAGCCGCCCGGCAGGCGGAAGCGGCCCGCCAGGAGGCCGAGGCCGAACGCCAGGCCGAGGCGGACCGCCAAGCGGCGGCCGCGCGCCAGGCCGAGGCGACCCGGGTCTCCGAGCCCACCGGGCCGGTCGACGGGCCGACGATGATCGTGCCGACCCTGCCCCAGCCGGTGCCGCCGGCTACGCAGAGTGGGCAGGTGCAGGTCCCCGCCCAGCGGCCGGTGACCGAGCCGCCGAAGGACCCCGACCAGACCATGGTCATCAACCCGCCACGCGACGACTCCTGACCGGACCCGCTTTCGACGACCCGCCCCGAGAGGGCGGGTTTGTCGTTTCATGCGCAACTGGTGCAAACCGCCGCCAGCGAATATTTCCCCTCACTCCGGATCACTCGGACATTGCAATTTGTTGATATACGCAATGGCTGCCCCGGTAAACCCTCGACATTGCCCTACAACCCCTGTTCGGCGCTTTTCTGCGGAGTGATTGCCTCTGTTCCGCGGTCTCGAAAACTGGCATGTTGTGACGGCGTATATCGAGCATTCGAGATATGCGGCGACGGCGTGCGCGTAGACCGAGGGTGGGCCACGCCGGAGCAGCAACGCGGGGGAAAGCAGTCACAAACCCTTCGGACACAGCCCGTCCATGAGAGGGGGCATGATGAGCCGACGGACCTGGGTGCGCGCCGCAATGGTGTCAGCACTCGTTCCGCCACTGCTCGTGATCGTCTCGGCAAGTCCGAGTCAGGCAGCACCGGTGCAGCGCGGCAGTCTGTCATCGGTGCCGGGTGCTTCGTTGGTCAAGCAGACCTCGACCGCGAAGTCACCCACCAGCCGCATGGCAAAGACCGACCCAGCCCTGCTCAACCGCACCGACAGCACCCAGCTGTCGATTGCGGTCAAGCTCGACTACGACTCCACCGCGACATATTCCGGCAGCATCGCCGGATATGAGGCGACGAGCCCGTCAGTCACCGGCAAGGAGCTTTCCGGAAGTAATGCGGAGCAGCGTTACGAAAGCCGCATCGCCGGAATTGAGGACAAGTTCCTCGCCGAACTCAAGAAACAGGTACCGGACGCCAAGATCGGTCAGAAGCTCCGCACGGTCTACGGCGGTATCGCACTGACGGTGCCGGCCAACAAGATCGGCGCGATCCTCAAGATCGACAACGTCGTGGCGGTCCAGTCCGACGCGGCCCGCGCACCGCAGACCGACTCCAGCACCAGCTTCATCGGTGCGGACCAGGTCTACCCGTCGCTCGGTGGCAAGCCGAACGCCGGCAAGGGCGTCATCTTCGGCTCGCTCGACAGTGGCGTGTGGCCGGAGCACCCGTCGTTCAAGGACAACGGCAACCTCGGCGCCCCGCCCGCGAAGGCGGACGGGACCCCGCGGGCCTGCGACTTCGGCGACAACCCGCTCACCCCGGCGGCCGACCCGTTCGTCTGCCAGAACAAGCTCATCGGTGGCAAGGGCTTCCTGGCCACCTACAACGCCAACCAGCCGGTGGAGATGTTCGGGTACACCGCCCGCGACTCCGACGGCCACGGCACCCACACCGCGTCGACCGCCGCCGGTAACCCGGTCGCCTCGGCGAACGTCCTCGGCGTCGAGCGGGGGCCGATCAACGGCGTCGCGCCCGGTGCCTGGATCTCGGTCTACAAGGTCTGTGGCGCGACCGGTTGCTACAGCACCGACTCGGCCGCCGCGGTCGCCCAGGCGATCAAGGACGGCGTCAAGGTCATCAACTTCTCGATCTCCGGTGGCGCGAGCCCGTACACGGACGTCGTGGAGCTGGCGTTCTTCGACGCCTACAAGGCCGGCGTCTTCGTGGCCGCCTCCGCCGGTAACTCCGGCCCCGGCGCGTCCACGTCCGACCACCTGTCGGGCTGGGTCACCACCGTCGCGGCATCGACGCAGAAGCGCTCCTTCGAGTCGACGCTGACCGTCGCGTCCAGCGACGGCACCCAGACGGTGCTCAAGGGCATCTCGATCACGCAGGGCATCAGCACCGCGACGCCGGTCGTGATGGCCTCGGCACCGCCGTACAACAACCCGACCTGTGAGGCCCCGGCCCCGCCCGGGATCTTCATCGGCAAGATCGTGGCATGCCAGCGCAGCCCGGGCCGCATCCTGAAGGGCTTCAACGTCAAGCAGGGCGGCGCGGCCGGCATGATCCTGTACAACAACCCGGCGGCTGACGCGCTGAGCGACAACCACTGGCTGCCGGCGGTGCACCTGGCCGACGGCACGGCGTTCCTGAACTACGTCGCGGCCCACCCGGGCATCACGGCGAAGTTCACCCAGGGTGAGAAGGTCATCGGCACCGGTGACGTGATGACGAGCTTCTCGTCGCGCGGCCCCGGCGGCCAGTTCATCAAGCCCGACATCACCGCACCCGGTGCGCAGATCCTGGCCGGCCAGACGCCGGTCCTGGATGACGTGCAGGGCGGCCCGCCCGGCCAGTACTTCATGGCCATCGCGGGCACCTCGATGTCGTCGCCGCACATCGCCGGCTCCGCCATCCTGGAGAAGGCGGCACACCCGGACTTCACCCCGGGTCAGATCAAGTCCTCGCTGATGACCACCGCGACCACCAACGTGAAGAAGGAGAACGGGACGACTCCGGCCGACCCGTTCGATCTCGGCGCCGGTCGCGTCCAGGTCAACCTCGCCGCCAACCCCGGTCTCACCTTCGACGAGACGGCCGACCGGCTGTTCGCGCTGGGCAACGACCCGGTCAACGCGGTGCAGATCAACCTGCCGTCGGTGAACGCCCCGGTCATGCCGGGCAAGCTCACCGCGGTGCGTACGGCGAAGAACGTCACCAACAAGACGCAGACCTACCGCGTCGAGACGACGTCGCCGGCCGGCTCCTCCATCACGGTCTCGCCGTCCACCTTCACCGTCGCACCGGGCAAGACCGCGACCATCAACATCACCATCAAGTCCAGCGCCCCCAAGGCGCAGTACTTCGGTGAGGTCCGGTTGAAGCCGCTCAGCTCGAGCGTGCCGGCGCTGCACCTGCCGGTCGCGTTCATCCCGCAGCAGGGTGACATCAAGGTGACCCAGGCCTGCAGCCCGGCGTCGCTGACGCTGCTGCAGACCAGCACCTGCACGATCACGGCCACCAACGGCACCTTCAACGACACCACGGCGGACTTCGCCACCACGACCACGCTCAACCTGCCGATCACCGGCGCGAGCGGTGCCACGGTGGTCAACCCGTTCAAGGCGGAGAAGAAGGCCGCGGCGCTCGCCGGCGCGGTGGCAGGCACACCGTCGATCGCCCCGGGCACCATCGCCGGGTACATCCCGCTCGACCTGTTCGGGGGCACGCTCGTGGCCCCGGTCGGCGACGAGGACCTGACGACGTTCAACGTGCCGCCGTTCAAGTACAACGGTGTCGAGTACACCTCGCTCACCATCGACTCCAACGGATACCTGTATCCGGGCAGTGACGACAGCAACGAGAACAACAACTGCTGTGACATCAGCCCGATCCCGAATCCCGCGAAGCCGAACAACGTGCTCGCCCCGTTCTGGACCGACCTCGACGGCACCGGCGCGACTGGCCTGCTGGTCAACGTGCTCACCGACGGCGTCGGCACCTGGATCGTGGTCGAGTGGCGGGTGAACGACTTCGGCACCACCAACGGCCGGACCTTCCAGGTCTGGCTGGGCTCGGGTGGTCCGCAGGACATCGCGTTCTCGTATGACTTCGCGACCGTCTCGAGCCTGCCGTCCGGCCAGGACCTCGTGGTCGGCGCCGAGAACGCGGCCGGCACCGGTGGTCAGGGTCTGCCGCTGAACACGCTGCCCGCCACGGACCTCTACGTCACCAGCACCGACCCGGTGCCCGGTGCGTCGACGTCCTACACGGTCAAGGTGCTGGGTCTGCTCCCAGGTTCGGGCAAGGTCACCACCTCGGTGGTCACCCCAGCCGTCCCGGGCACGACCATCGTCACCACTGACATCGGTGTGACGCTGAAGTTCAACCGCATCGGCACGTAAGCAGCACCATCGAAGCCGACGGCCGGTCCTGATCCCCAGGGCCGGCCGTCGGTCGTTGACGGATGTTGCACGGTGTGTGCAGGATCAAAGTATGCGGACGTTTGCGAGTGCGGGTGAGCTGCTGGCGGCAGTCGGTGAGGTCCTGGGCCACAGCGGCTGGCGGGAGGTCACCCAGGAGCAGATCAACCTGTTCGCCGAGGCCACCGGCGACCACCAGTGGATCCACATCGACCCTGAGAAGGCCGCCGCCGGACCGTTCGGCACCACCATCGCCCATGGCTTCCTGACGCTGTCGATGCTGCCGGTGCTGGCCTCCGAGGTGTACCGGGTGGAGGGCGTCCGGATGGGCATCAACTACGGCCTGGACAAGGTCCGCTTCCCCGCCACGCTGCCGGTCGGCTCCAAGGTGCGCGCGACGGTGCAGCTGCTGGTCGCCGACGACCTCGGCGAGGGCTGGCTGCAGCTGAAGAACAAGGTGACCATCGAGCGCGAGGGCCAGGAGAAGCCGGTCTGCGTCGCCGAATCCCTTACCCGGCTTCTCCTGTAACAGCTCAGGCGGGCAGCCCCGCCAGGTCGGCCAGGGCCGCGCGGTGGGCCGAGGCGGACCCGAAGGTCACCGCGTTGGAGCGGGCGCGCTTCAGGTACAGGTGTGCGGGGTGCTCCCAGGTGAAGCCGATCCCGCCGTGCAGCTGGACGCACTCCTCGGCGGCCTTGACCGCCACCGGGGAGCAGAACGCCTGTGCGAGGGCCGCCGCGACCGGCAGGTCCGGGTCCCCGGTCGCGAGGCAGTCGGCCGCGTAGCGGGCCACCGCGCGGGCCTGCGTGACGCTCACCCAGAGGTCCGCGAGCCGGTGCTTGATCGCCTGATACGACCCGACCTGCCGGGCGAACTGCCGCCGCGTCTTCACGTAGTCGACGGTCGTCGCCAGGCACCACTCGGCGACGCCGAGCTGCTCCGAGGCGAGCAGCGCCGCCCCGGCCCGCAGCGCCCGGTCCACCGGTCCGGTGGCGTCGGCGCTGACCAGCCGGCCGGTCACGCCGCGCAGCGTGACGTCGGTGAGCGGGCGGGTCAGGTCGAAACTCACCACGGGCACCCGTTCGGCGTCGGCGGCCTCGACCGCGTAGAGACCGGCGGCCGTCGGCACCAGCAGAACCTCGGCGAACCCGGCATCGACAACGCTGGTCACGGTCCCGTCGAGCCGGTCACCGTCCGCCGTCACCGACCATGCCCCGGCGGCACTGGAGGACAGCGGCACGGCCAGGGTCGCGACGCGGCCGCCGGCGGCGACCGCGTCGAGCAGCGGATCGCCGGTGCCCAGCAGCGCGGCGACGGCGAGCACGGAGCTGCCGAGGAACGGCACGGGCGCGACGCTGCGACCCAGCTCCTCCATCACCACGGCGGTCTCCCGCCAGGACGCGCCCGCGCCGCCCTCGGCCTCGGGCACCGGCAGGCCGGCCACCCCGAGGTCCACCGCCAGGGCCCGCCACAGCTTCAGGTCGACGGGCTCCGGCGACTCGATGCGGGCCAGCACGGCCTCGAACCCGGCGCGGGCCGCCAGCAGGGAGCGCACGCTGGCGCGCAGCTCCTCCTCCACGTCGCTGTACAGCAGGTCGGTCATTTGGGCAGGTCCTTCCACGCGACGTCCTTGTCGAGCCGGTGCTCCGGCGGCAGTCCGAGGACCCGTTCGGCGACGATGTTGCGCAGGATCTCCGACGTGCCACCCTCGATCGAGTTGCCCTTGGCGCGCAGGTACCGGTAACCCGCCGTCCGGCCGGCGAAGTCCACGACGGTCGGCCGGCGCATGGTCCACTCGTCGTGTCGCAGGCCCTCCTCGCCGAGCAGGTCCAGCTCCAGCGCGGAGATCTCCTGGTTGAGCCGGGCGAAGAGCAGCTTCGCCGCGGAGCCCTCCGGCCCGGGCTGCCCGACCGCCAGCTGCTGGCGCAGCCGCGTGCCAGTGAGCCGGGCCGCCTCCGCGTCCACCCACAGCCGCAGCAGGGCGTCGTGCAGCGCCGGGGTGCGCAGCTCGGGGCGCTTGCGCCACAGCTCGGCCACGATGCCGATGACGCCGCCCTCGCGGGGCGACGCGCCGCCGCCGATCGCGACCCGCTCGTTCATCAGCGTGGTCTGCGCGACCGCCCAGCCCTCGCCGACCGCGCCGAGCCGGTCGGCGTCGGGGACGCGGACGCCGGTCAGGAACACCTCGTTGAACTCCGCCTCGCCGGTGGCCTGCCGCAGCGGCCGCACCTCGACGCCGGGGGCGGTCATGTCGAGCACGAAGTACGTGATCCCCTGGTGCTTCGGCACGGCCGGATCGGTGCGGGCGATGAGGATCGCCCACCGCGCCTCGTGCGCCATCGACGTCCACACCTTCTGGCCGTCGACGACCCAGTCGTCACCGTCCTTGTCGCCGGCGCGGACCGCGCGGGTGGCCACGCCGGCCAGGTCAGAGCCGGCGCCGGGCTCGCTGAACAGCTGGCACCACACCTCCTCGCCGGTCCACAGCGGGCGCAGCCAGCGGCGCCGCTGCTCGTCGGTGCCGTGCCGCAGGATCGTGGGCGCGGCCATGCCGAGCCCGATGCCGATGCGGCGCGGGTTGTTGTCGGGGGCGCCCGCCGCGGCGAACGCGTCCTCGACGGCAGCCTGCTCCTCGCGGGGCAGGCCGAGCCCGCCGAGCCCCTCCGGGAACTGCACCCAGGCGAGCCCGGCGTCGAAGCGGGCCCGCAGGAAGTCCAGCGGCGCGAGCGCGTGCGGGTCGTGCGCGGCCAGGAAGTCCCGCGCGCGTTGTGCTGGGGTCATGATCGCCCTTTCAGTTGAGAGGGCCGCCGGCCACGTAGATGACCTGCCCGGAGACGAACCCGGCGCCCTCGCTCGCGAGGAACGAGATGGTGTGGGCGACGTCGGCGGGGACGCCGACCCGGCGGACCGGGATGCGCTCGGCGGCCGCCGTCTGGAACGTCTCGAAGTCGACCTTCATCCGGGCCGCGGTCGCCGCGGTCATGTCGGTGGCGATGAACCCGGGCGCCACGGCGTTGACGGTGACCCCGAACGGGCCGAGCTCGATGGCGAGGGTCTTGGTGAAGCCCTGCAGGCCCGCCTTGGCGGCCGAGTAGTTGGCCTGGCCCCGGTTGCCGAGGGCGGAGGACGAGGAGAGGTTCACGATCCGGCCGTATTTCGCCGCCGTCATGTGTACCTGTGCCGCCCGGCTCATGAGGAACGCGCCTCGCAGGTGCACGCCCAGGACGGTGTCCCAGTCGTCGTCGCTCATCTTGAACAGGAGGTTGTCGCGCAGCACGCCGGCGTTGTTGACCAGCACCACCGGCGGGCCGAGCTCGTCGGCGACCCGGGTCACGGCGGCGCTCACCGCTGCGGAGTCGGCCACGTCCGCGCCGACGGCCAGGGCGGTGCCGCCGGCCGCGCTGATCTGTTCGACGGTGTCCTTGCAGGCGCCCTCGTCCAGGTCGAGCACCGCGACGGCGAGCCCGTCGGCGGCCAGTCGGAGTGCGGTCGCGGCGCCGATGCCGCGGGCCGCGCCGGTCACGATCGCCACGCGGGCCTGTGTGTCAGTCATGCCTCCGATCCTCACCCCTGAGACACGGTCCTGAAAAGGCACTGCGAGTGCAAATTGTTCACAGGTCAGCCGAGGTGAAAGGTGGCTTATGTCCGATTGGTGGAATTTCCCGGAAGTTCCAGGCGGGGAACCGTTCAGGTGCGGCACGGTTGCGCCGATGGTCTCAGCGTCACACGGAAGCGACGGAATACCAGGGGGCACGGATGAACGGCAACGCGATCACGAAGGCGCTCACGCTCGCAGGCTTCGCCGCTCTGGCGGGTCTGGGCACGATGATCGGTTCGACCGCCCACGCCTCCGTCGCCGCTGCCACCGACGGCCACGTCGTCGCGTACGTCCGGGCCGGGGTCATCTACAGCAGCGACGGCACCACGGAGACCCGGCTCACCGAGGACGAGGTCAACGCCCGGCCGCGCTTCAGTCCGGACGGCAGCAAGCTTGCCTACCTGCACAACGACACGGTGTGGGTGATGAACGCCGACGGCAGCGACAAGCACCAGGTCAGTGACCGGACCGGCGGCGGGCCCTCGTGGTCGCCCGACGGCAAGCGGATCGCCTACGCGGCGCTGTCCTGCACCGGCGGCCCGGGCGTGTTCCAGGTGGGCACCGAGGGTGGCACCGCCTCCGAGCCGCTCTTCCCTGCCTCCTGCCGGGACCAGGCCGCCCCCGAGGTCGGCTACGTCATGGAGCAGCCCGAGGAGGCCTACCCCGCGGTCGGGCCGAACCTGGTGGACCGGTTGCGGACCGACGACGCCGTTGCCTGGTCGCCCGACGGCACCAAGATCGCCTTCCGTGGCGGCGAGTGCGAGTCGATCGCCGACAACTGCCTGAGCATCGGCAACGTGGCCACCGGCACCGAGCGCGCCATCGACTACTACGGCGGTGGCGGCAGCGGGACCAGCGGCTTCGGCGTCGTGCCGGCCTGGCGCGCCGATGGGCAGAAGGTCACCTGGACCACCTACACCGAGGACGGCACCGCCGTGCGCGTCACCGAGGCCGACGTCGACGGTGCGAACCGCCGCCAGGTCGGCACCGCGGACGACCGCGAGATGGTCTACGCGGGTACCCGCACCGGTGTGCTGACCGCCGCCCACGAGGGCCACTCCTGGATCATCGCGGTCAACCTGGCCACCGGCGCCCGCACCCCGCTGCACCAGGGTTCGCAGCCGACCGTCAGCGCTTGATGACCAGCACCCCCGCCGTCCTCCTCAGCGCGCTGGCGCTGACCGTGACCCTGAGCGCCTGCGACTCCGGTTCGACACCCGTCGAGCCGGAGTCTTCGCGTACCACTCCCGAAGGCGTCCTGCTCACGGTCGAGGACCTGCCCGACGGCTATGTGACCAGCCCGCCGCAGGCAGCGCCGGAGGTCAGCGCGAGCGGCTCGGTGAGCGTGGCCGGCTGCGACGTCCTGCTCAACCGGTTCCGTGACGGCGGCACCGGCGTCCGGTTCGAGGCCGGCCCGTCGGGACCCTTCCTCGCCGAGGAGTTGGCCGAGGATGCCCATGCGGCAGGTGTACTGCGGGACCTCGCCGGCCGGTGTGCCACGTTCACCGACACCGACGCGGGCGGCGAGACGACCAGTGTCACGGTGGCCGAGGGTGGCCTGCCGAGCCTTGGCGACGAGTTCGCGGCATTCCGGATGGCCGCGTCGGGCGGTGCCGGCGACGACGCGTACACGCTCAGCGGCTACCTCGTGGCGATCCGCGTCGGCGGCACGACCTGCACGATCGTGCACTTCGGCCAGCCCGGCGTCGACCCGGCCGAGACCGGGACGATCACGAGGGCCGCGGTACGCAAGCTGCAGCGGCGACAATGAGACATGCGGCTGGGCACGTTCAATCTCATGAACGGACGGTCCCTCGCCGACGGGCTGGTCGACACCGACCGGGTGCACGCGGCGATCGCGGGCCTCGACGCCGACGTGCTCGGCCTGCAGGAGGTCGACCGGGGCCAGCATCGCAGCGGCCACGCCGACCTCGCCGGGATCGCCGCCGACGCGCTGGGCGCGCCGGAGGTGCTGTTCGTGCCGGCGGTGGTCGGCACGCCCGGCGAGGGCTTCCGGGTGGCGACCGACGCGGATCAGGGCGGCGCCGATCCGCACTACGGCGTCGCGCTGGTGAGCCGCTATCCGGTGGTCGAATGGCGGATCACCAGGCTCCCGGCGGCCCCGCTGCGCTCGCCGATCCTGGTGGGTTCCATCGGCGGTCCGGGGTTCATGCTGCTCGACGACGAGCCGCGGGTGATGATCGCCGCGGTGCTCGAAACGCCGATCGGACGTGTGACGGTCGCCACCACGCACCTGTCGTTCGTGCCGGGATGGAACGTGCGGCAGCTCCAGTTGGTCCGCCGGGCGATGCGGGCGATGCCGGCGCCGCGCGTGCTGCTCGCCGACCTCAACCTCCCCGGCGGGCTGCCCCGGCTCTTCTCCGGCTGGCACCGTCTCGCCGGCCTGCCGACCTATCCATCACCGGCGCCACGTGTGCAGTTCGACCACGTGCTCGCCGACCGGCGGGGGCTCCACCGCCTCCCGAGGGTCCTGCAGGTGGCGAACCCGGTGATGCCCTTCTCCGACCACCGACCGCTCATTGTTACCCTCCGTGATCGACCGGGCACGCTGAAGATCGATTAGGGCAGATTTAAGCGCGAGTGGAATGCCTGCTTACGGCGGTTTGTCCGGGCCTGATTGCGAGCCGTGTTCGTTTAACTACGATTCTTCGGCGCCTTGTAGATTGGGCGTTCGTTTGTTGGGATGCGTACCGTCAGTGATTTCCAACCGAAGGTACAAGGCCGCAGAGGCCGCCGGTCCGGAGGATAAGAGCCGTGAAAGGTCGCCACCGCTCAGCGGGGTCGTCAGGCGCAGCGCTCAAAATGGGCGCCGCCGCCGTCGCCGTGCTCGTTGTCCTCGCCGGCAGCTGGTATGCGTTCCAGAAGTTCTCCCAGGCATCGTGCGGTTCGACCACGAAGCTCACGATCAGCGCCCCCGCCGACATCACCCCCGCGCTGAAGCTGCAGGTGGCCGACTGGTCCGAGCAGGCCAAGTCCGACGGCAGCTGTGTCGACGTCGAGGTCATCGAGGCGGCGTCCGCCGACGTGGCCGCCGCGATCGCCGCGACCTCGAAGAAGTCCCTGACCGGTGTCGGCCAGGCCAGCGGCAAGACCCGCATCCCCGACGTGTGGGTGCCCGACTCGTCGCTGTGGCTGCAGCGCCTGCGCGCCGCCAACCCCTCCAGCGTGCCGGCCACCGCCAAGTCGATCGCCCGCAGCCCGATCGTCGTGGCCGTGCCCGAGCCGATCGCGACGACGTCCTTCGGCTGGCCCAACACGAAGATCAAGTACACCGACCTGATCGCCAAGGTGTCCGGCGACCAGAAGGTCAAGCTCGGCATCGTCGAGCCCAGCCGTGACTCGACCGGCCTGGCCGGCCTGATGACCCTCGCCGCGGCGGCGACCGCCTCCGGCGGCGGCAACGCGACCCAGGCCACCCAGATCGCGACCGCCGCGCTGCGCGCCCTCGCGGCCGGCCGGTCGTCCATCAAGGACGACCTCATCCAGAAGTTCCCGCGCGGCTCCGACCCGCAGGCGCTCAGCGCCGGCCTCACCGTGGCACCGTTGTCGGAGCAGTCGGTCATCCAGTACAACGGCCAGCAGCCGCCGGTCCGCATCGCCGCCATCTACGCGGACCCGGCGCCGGTCGCACTCGACTACCCGTTCGTCGTGCTCACCAAGGACCGGGCCGCCACCGCCGAGCAGCTGCTCAAGTCGCTCAGTGGCGAAGGCTTCCGGGACCGCCTCGGCGCGATCGGCCTCCGCGGCTCCGACGGCGTCGCCGGCAAGGGCTTCCAGACGCCGACCAGCGCGCCGCCGGCGCTCGCCGCCAGCCAGATTCCCGAGCCGGCCGCGATCGAGGGCCTGCTGACCAAGTGGCAGGCGATCACCCTGCCGGCCCGCATGCTCGCCGTCATCGACGTCTCCGGCTCCATGCTCACGAAGGTCCCCACCGCCGGCGGCGTCGACCGGATGACCGTGACCCTGGAAGCGGCCCGCCGCGGCATGCAGCTCTTCGACGACTCCTGGTCCCTCGGCGTGTGGACCTTCTCCACCCAGCTCGACGGCGCGAAGGACTACAAGCAGATCGTGCCGATCGGCCCGCTGGTCAGCCAGCGCAACCAGTGCCTCCAGGCGCTGCAGGGGATCCGCCCGAAGCAGAACGGCGACACCGCCCTCTACGACACCATCCTCGCCGGCTACAAGGCCGTGCAGAGCGGCTGGGACAACGGCCGGATCAACTCCCTCATCGTCATGACCGACGGCGAGAACGACGACCCGGCCGGCGGCCTCTCCCTCGAGCAGCTGATCGCCGAGCTCAAGGCCACCGCCGACCCCGCCAAGCCGATCCAGGTGATCCTCATCGGCATCGGCGACAAGGTCGGCGAGGGCGCCATGCGCCAGATCACCGACGCGATCGGCGGCGGCACCTTCGTCGCCCCCGACCCCGCCAAGATCGGCGACATCTTCCTCCAGGCCATCTCCCTGCGCGGCCAGGCCGTCCCACCGAAGTAACCACCCGCGGCCGCGGCTCCGGCTACCAGTTGGCTTTGCGGGCTCTTGCCTCGTACAGCAGGACCGAGGCGGAGACCGAGACGTTGAGCGAGTCGCCGGAGCCGAGCATGGGGACGGCGACGCGCTGGTAGCCGTGGCCGTACCAGTCCTTGGCGATGCCGTAGCGCTCGCTGCCCACGACCAGGGCGGTGCGGCCCGAATAGTCGGCCTGGCGGTAGTTGACCGCCTCGTCGGTGTCGGCGAGCAGGACCGTGAAGCGGTGCCGGTCGAGCCAGGCGACGGCGTCCGTGGTCTCCTCGAACTCGACCGTCGGCACGGTCAGGATCGTGCCCTGGCTGGCGCGGATGACCTTCGGGTGGGTCAGCCGGGTCTTGCGGTTGGTGAGCACCAGGCAGTCGGCGCCGCACGCGTCGAGCGACCGGATCAGCGTGCCGAGGTTGCCGGGGATCTCGACGCCGTCGGCGACCAGCACCAGTGACGTCCGGCCGAACCGCAGGTCGGAGGCCTCCCACCGGGGCAGGGACGCCAGGGACAGCAGGCCGTCCGGTTTGTCGCGCTCGGACATCTTCTCCATCGTCCGCAACGAGACGCGGAAGGAGCGGTCCGCGCGCTCGGCGATCTCCGAAGCCCGTCGGTGCGCCTCGTCGGCGTAGATCGCCTCGGGGCACCAGAAGAACGTGTCGATCGGGGCGTTGGCCTCCAGGAGCATGTTGTGCGCCCAGAGGCCCTCGGCGACGAAGAGCTTGTAGCGGTTGGGTGCGGTGTTGTTCTGGATGTGCTGCACCTGCCGCACGGCGGGGTGCTGGACCCCGATGGCCTGGAGTTCCATCACAGCGTGACGGTAACCGACAGCTCCGCGGCGTCCGTGACGGCCCACTCGCGCACGTTGCCGGCGGCGGTGAGATCGGCCTGCACCTGCGCCAGCACGGCGGCGGGGCCGGCCACCGTCAGCAGCGTCACCTCGGCGCGCATCGACTGCTGGGCCGCCGACTTCGCCTTGCGCACCGCCGCGAGCACCGCCGTCGCGACCGTCAGAGGCGAAATGTCCGAAGCATCGGACAACGTCGGCCAGGAGGCACGGTGCACGGAGCCCGGCTGCCACCAGGACCAGACTTCCTCCGTCACATACGGCAGGAACGGCGCGAACAGTCGCAGCAACGTCGACAGCGCGGTCGTCAACGCGGCCCGGGCGGAGTCACCGCCGGCGACCTCGCCGTAGGCCCGCGCCTTCACCAGCTCCAGGTAGTCGTCGCAGAACGACCAGAAGAACTGCTCGGTACGTTCCAGAGCGCGGGCGTAGTCGTACACCTCGAACGCCGCGGTCGCATCGGCCACCGCCGTGGACAGTGCGGCCAGCAAGGCCTTGTCCACGGGCTCGGTGACCGCAGAAGAGGCGACCGCGGAGGACTCGCCGGCGGGGAAACCGAGCACGAACCGGCTCGCGTTGAGCAGCTTCGTCGCCAGCCGCCGGCCGACCTTCATCTGGTTGAGGTCCAGCGCGGTGTCCACGCCCGGCCGGGCGCTGGTCGCCCAGTATCGCAGCGCGTCCGCGCCGAACCGCTCCAGCAGCGACTCCGGCGAGTCGCCGGCGTTGTCCTTGGACTTGCCGATCTTCTTGCGGTCCGGGTCGACGATCCAGCCGGCGATCGAGGCCCGCTTCCACGGCAGCACGTCGTGCTCCACGTGCGCGCGCAGCACCGTCGAGAACAGCCAGGTCCGGATGATCTCGTGCGCCTGCGGGCGCAGGTCCATCGGGAACACCCGGCCGAAGAGGTCCGGGTCGTCCAGCCAGCCGCCAATGATCTGCGGCGTCAGCGAGGACGTCGCCCACGTGTCCATCACGTCCGGGTCGCCGACGAACCCGCCGGGCTGCCCGCGCTGCGACTCCTCGAAGCCGGGCGGGGTGTCGCTGCTCGGATCCATGGGCAGCGACGCGGGCACGATCGGCTCGTCGTAGAGGGGATGGGCGTCGGCGTCCAGGGGGTACCAGAGCGGAATCGGCACGCCGAAGAACCGCTGCCGGCTGATCACCCAGTCGCCGGTGAGCCCCTCGACCCAGTGCTCATAGCGGGTCCGCATGTGCGCCGGTGTCCACTGCAGCTCCCGCCCGCGCTCCAGCAGGGCGGCCCGCAGCTGCGGGGACCGGCCGCCGTTGCGGATGTACCACTGCCGGGTCCCCACGATCTCGAGCGGCTTCTCGCCCTTCTCGTAGAACTTCACCGCGTGCGTGATCGGCCGCGGCTCGCCCTCCAGCTCTCCCGAAGCCCGCAGCGCCGCCACCACCTTCTCCCGCGCCTGGTGCACGGTGAGCCCGGCGACCAGCGCGTAGCGGTCCTCGTCGACACCGGCGGGCGGCTGCAGCCCGAACCGGCCGTTGCGCTGGATGACGGTGCGGGTCGGCAGGTCGAGCTCGCGCCACCAGGTCACGTCGGTCAGGTCGCCGAACGTGCACACCATCACCAGGCCGCTGCCTTTGGTGGGGTCGGCCAGGGGGTGGGCGAGCAGCGGCACCTCGACCTGGAACAGCGGCGTGCGCACCGTGCTGCCGAAATGGGGCTGGAACCGCTCGTCCGAAGGGTGCGCGACCAGCGCCACGCACGCCGGCAGCAGCTCCGGCCGGGTCGTCTCCACGGCGAAGTCACCGAACCGGACCCGGTGGTAGGCGCCCGGCCGCTCCCGGTCCTCCAGCTCCGCCTGGGCCACGGCGGTGCCGAACGTCACGTCCCACAGCGTCGGGCCGTCCACCGCATAGGCGTCGCCGCGCTCGAGGCTGTTGAGGAACCCGCGCTGCGCGGCCGCCCGGGCCCGGTCGCCGATCGTCGTGTAGAGCAGCGACCAGTCCACGGACAGGCCGAGGTTGCGCCACAGCTGCTCATAGGCCTGCTCGTCGACCTCGGTCTGCCGCTTGCACAGGTCGATGAAGTTGCGCCGGCTGATCTTCTGCGGCGGGCCGCCCGCCGTCTTGGTGATCACCAGGTGCTCGTCGTAGGGCAGCGTGGGGTCGCACTGCACCCCGTAGGTCAGCTGCACCCGTCGCTCGGTCGGCAGGCCGTTGTCGTCCCACCCCATCGGGTAGAACACGACCCGGCCGAGCATGCGCTGGTAGCGGGCGATCGCGTCGGTCTGCGTGTAGGAGAACACGTGGCCGATGTGCAGCGCCCCGCTCACCGTCGGTGGCGGCGTGTCGATCGAGAAGATCTCGGCCCGGGTGGCGGTGCGGTCGAATCTGTAGGTCCCGTCGGCGTCCCATACCTTTACCCAGCGCTCCTCGAGTCCATCGAGGGTGGGCTTGGCAGGTATACGCGTCGAATCGGACATGTGCCCCATGCTAGAGCGGTGACTGCCGCGACACCCCTCAATAACCGCATCGCCGCCGCACTCGTCTTCCTGACCAGCGGGGCCGTGCTCGTCCTGGAGATCGTCGGGCTGCGGCTCGTCGGCCCGTACGTCGGCGTGACGCTGTCCAGCAGCACCGCCATCATCGGCATCGCCCTCGCCGCGATCGCCTACGGCGCCTGGACCGGCGGCTGGCTCGCCGACCGCCGCATCGACCAGCGCCGCCTGCTGTCGCCGCTGCTGCTGCTCGGCGCCGCCGCGACCGCGGCCACCCTGCCGATCATCCGGGTCGCCGGCGAGTGGCTGCGCGGCACCGAGGCCACCAGCGTGCTGCTCCTGGCGGCGATGACCCTCTTCGTGCCGGCCGCGCTGCTGTCCGCGGTCACCCCGCTGGTCGTCAAGCTCCAGCTCGCCGACCTCGCGCACACCGGCCGGGTCGTCGGCCGGCTGTCCAGCGTCGGCACCCTCGGCGCGATCACCGCCACGTTCGCGACCGGGTTCGTGCTGGTCGCCACCGTGCCGACCAGCGTGATTCTCTATTGCCTGGCCGGCATCCTGGCGCTTGCCGGGTTCGGATTCGGGGGGTACTGGCGGCGCCCCGGCACCGTGACGACGGCTCTCGTGTTCGTCGCCGTCGGCGTGCCGATCGGGATCGTCGCGCCCAACCCGTGCGACGTGGAGACCGCCTACACCTGCGCCGCGGTCGGCGTCGACGGCTCCGGGCGCACCCTCTTCCTCAACGGTGCCCAGCACTCCTATGTGGATCTCGACAACCCGGAGCACCTGGAATACGCCTACACCCAGTGGATCGGGTCCTATGTGGACAGTCTGCCGGCCGGGCCGCTCGCGGTGCTGCACCTCGGCGGCGGCGGGTTCACCCTCCCGCGGTACGTCGCCGCGACCCGCCCCGGCAGCGACAACCTCGTCCTGGAGCTCGACCCGGCGCTCGTCGCCCTCGACCGGCGCCGCCTCGGCCTGCGGACCGGCCCGCTGCTGCGGGTCGAGACCGGCGACGCGCGCGCCAACCTGCGCCGCCAGCCGTCCGCGTCCAGAGACGTGATCATCGGCGACGCCTTCGGTCACCTGGCGGTCCCGTGGCACCTGACGACCCGCGAGCTGGTCACCGACGTCCGCCGGGTCCTGCGCCCGGGCGGCGTCTACGCGCTCAACGTCATCGACGGCCCGGCCCGGCGGTTCATCCGCGCCGAGGTCGCCACCATCGCCGCGGTCTTCCCTCACGTGGCCCTGGTGGCCCCGCTGCCCGCGCTGCGCGGGGAGTCCGGCAGCAACTTCGTCGTGTTCGCCTCGACGTCGCCGCTGCGGCCCGCCGCGGACTCGTTGACGGGTGCGGACCTGCGCGCCTTCACCGGCGGGGCGAGAGTGCTCACCGACGACTACGCGCCGGTCGACCAGCTGCTCACCTGGGACTGAACGGCTTCGCCGGCCGCCCGGTCAGGCGTTCGACGTCGTCGCTCACCGCGGCCAGTTCGCCGGCGGCGATCGCCTCGTAGGAGGAGACCCAGCCGGCCACCTCGAACGCCGGCGCGTTGTAGTGGGCCCGGGATGCGTACGCCTCCTCGACGGTCTCCGGCACGTAACGGATCCCGAGCCGGGCCGCGACCTCGTGCAGGCTCAGCGCCTCGGGGCCGGTCAGGTCGTAGGTCCGCCCGTCGTGGCCGGCGCCGGTGAGCGCCACGACCGCGCACGCGGCGATGTCGTCGTAGCTGACCGCGGCCACCCGGCCGTCGCCCGCCGGGCCGCGGATCACCCCGTCGGGGCCGGCCAGCATCGGCAGCATCTCCTGATACAGGTTGTCGCGCAGGAACGTCCAGCCGAGCCCGGTCTCCCGGATGTACTGCTCGGTGTACCAGTGGTCGCGGCCGAACGTGAAGGTGCAGTCCGGTGCCGCGCCGGTGAAGGACAGGTACACGATCCGCTGCACCCCCGCCCCGACCGCGGCGTCGACCGCGCTGCGGTGCTCGGCGAGCCGGTCGGCCGACTCCCGCCCGGACACCAGGAACAGGGTCCCGACCCCGTCGAGCGCCTGCCGCATCCGTGGCGTGTCGCGGTATGCCGCGTCCTTGCGCGTCAGCCGCCGTGCCTCCGGCAGCGCCGCGGCCACCCTGCCGCCGACCTGGCCGGACGATCCTGTCACCGCGATCATCTTCGTCGAGCTCCTCTGGTGCTGCCGGCAGAACCGGGTCAAACGGTGTGAGCGTTTGAAGTCCGTCCAATGGGTACCACACACTGTTGACCAGCGATCAGTAGCCGATCCGCAGCTCAGTTCGCGAAGGGACATGGCACAACGTGGTCAACGACGGGACGGTATGGGAGCTGGCTGTGCACCGCGCCGGCGGGCTGGTGCGCCTCGAGGCAGTGGGTGACCTCGATCTTGACACCGCGCCGAAGCTGCTCACCGAGGTGGTCAAACAGCTGGACGCGGGGATGACGGAGCTGGTGATCGACCTGACCGCGCTGGAGTTCATCGACTCGAGCGGCCTGGGCACGCTGGTCGGCTGCTGGCGCCGGATCCGGGACGCGGGCGCGACCCTGACCGTCGCCAACCCTAACGATGACGTGTCGATGACGCTGGCGATCACCGGTCTCGACCAGATCCTGCCGATCCGCAACGAGAAGCAGGCGGCCTGAGCCAACCGGCCGCTATACCAGCTCGGCCCAGACGACCTTGCCGGTCGGGAGCGGGCGGACGCCCCAGGAGCGGGCCAGTCGCGACACGATGAACATGCCCCGGCCCGAGGTGCTGGTCTCGTTGTCGATGTCGGTGATCCGCGGCAGCGCCGGGCTGGCGTCGCCGACCTCGATGAGCACCGCGCCTTCCCGGCGGCGCAGGCGCAGTGCCGCCGGCGGCATGCCGTGCCGCAGCGCGTTGGCGACGAGCTCGTGGCCGACCATCACCGCGGCCTTGGTGAGGTGGGTGAGCCCCCAGACGGCCAGCGTGCGGGTGATGACCCCGCGGGCCTGCTGGGCGGCGCCTACTGGCACCTCGACGGTGACCTCTGCGCTATCTGGCTCGGTGACCACATTGCTCATCGTGCCCGTTCGTGCCGGAGTTGAACAGTGACGCCGTGCCCAGAGTCGGGGATGAGTCAGGTTTGCGGGCGGTCCGTGGTGGGCACACCGGATTCCAGTCGAACGCGATTCCGCGCCAGTACAGGGGGCCCAGGATGCTCGTCCAGCCAGAAATGACGGTTGCCGGTGGCGCGCAGCGCTCCTCGGATCTTCGTTCCGCGCTGGGTGCGCGTCATCGGGAGCTCGCCGCCGAGTATGCCGACGCGGTCGCCGAGATGACCCTCGCGGGCGTGGTCGACGCCGGTGACGACGTCGCCGACCTGGGCACCAAGGCGTTCAGCCGGGATCAGGAGTTCGCGCTCGCGCAGTCCATCCGGAGCAGGATGGAGCAGGTGGAGCGGGCGATGGAGCGGCTCGACGAGGGCACCTACGGCCGGTGCGAGCGCTGCGCCGAGGACATCCCGGTCGCTCGGCTCACCGCGTTCCCGTCGGTCACGTCGTGCGTGCGGTGCAAGAGCCTCAGCGAGCGCCGCTAGCGCTGAGCCGTTCGACGACGCCGAGCGCCCGGTTGGCGGCGCTCTGCAGGTGCGGCAGGTAGTCCGCGGCGGCAGGGTTGTCGCCGAGGTCCTCCGACAGGAACGCCACATAGTTGAGGATTGCGCCCAGAGCGTTGGAAAGGTCATGGGTGCCGTCGGCGATCTCGGCCCGTAGTAGGGCGAGCTCGTCGGCCGGTTCCTGCTCGCCCATCCGTCCCCCTGGCTAGAGTGAGTCCCGTCTACTGTTACGGGGCGTAGTCGGATGATAACTCTAGTCACAACACTGCTGGTAGTAGCCGTGTTCCTGCGTGCGCTCGGCGGATTTCTCGCCACCAGGGACCCGGTCCAACGAAGCATCACGCTGATCTTCCTGCCGCCGGTGGCGGTGTGCGTCACCGCGGTGGCCCGCGAGGTCGTCGAGCGGCCGCTGCCGTCGGTCGTGGGCGCGACCGCGACCGCGCTGCTCATGCTGCAGCCGTACCTGACGCTGCGGCTCACCGCCCGGTTGCGGCACGTGCCGACCTGGCTGGACCGCACCCTGCTGCTCTCACTGGTGGCGAGCATCGTGGCCGTCGCGGCCGCGCCTCGCCCGCTCAACGTCGCGTATCTGCTGCTGGCCTCCGGCACGTTCGCCGTGACCGAGGGGATCGCCGGCACCTTCCTGCTGCTCGGCGCGCAGCGCCGCTCCGGTGCGGCCAGGGCCAGGCTGCGCCTCGCCGCGGTCGCCACCTACGCCTTCGTGCTGATGATGTTGCTGCTGTACACCGGCGCCGCGCTGTCGCCGAGCACCAGGACCTGGGTCGCGCCCATCGGGCGGGGCGTCGCGCTGGTGTCCGCGGTCGGCTACCTCATCGCGTTCATGCCGCCGGCCTGGCTGCGCCGGATGATGTCGGCCACCGTCTGGTACGAGGCGACCGAGGACCTCCAGCGGCTGCCGGCGGCCGTCAGCACCGGCCAGGTGTGGCGCCGGTTCGTCCAGGTGGTGCACGAGACGACCGGCACCGACGCGGTCGTGCTGGTCCGCACGGCGCCCGGCGGCCGCCTCGAGCAGGTCGCCGCCGTCTGCCGGTCCGGCGCGAGCCTGCCGCACGACCCGATGCCGGAGCTGACCGGCAAGGACCTCGAGCTGCTGCTCGCCGCCCGGCAACCGGTCTCGGCCGGCTCGAACCGCAGGCCCGTGCCCGCGCTCGCGGCGTATTTCGCGCAGACCACCGGCGCCCGCCTCGTCACCGCGCTGGAGCTGCCCCTGTCCTCGCAGGAGGGCGGCGCCGTGCTGCTGCTGGACCGCTACCGGGCCATGTTCACCGCCGATGACCTGCGCCTCACGGCCGTGCTCGGCGGCCAGGCGCAGGCGCTCGCGGAGCGCAGCACAATCCTCGCCGAGCAGCGCCACCTGACCGAGCAGCTGGCCGCGTCCGTCGAGGCACTCACCCACGCCAGCCAGGCCAAGAGCGACTTCCTCGCGGGGATGAGCCACGAGCTGCGGACCCCGCTGAACGCGATCATCGGGTTCAGCGACCTGATGCGCGCCGAGCACCCCGACGGCGACCGGCGCACCGTGCCGGCCGACTGGGTCGACCACATCCACAACAGCGGCCGGCACCTGCTCGGCCTGATCAACGACATCCTCGACCTGGCCAAGGTCGAGGCGGGGCGGCTGGAGCTCAACCCGGAGCCGCTCGCCCTCGACGTCGCGGTCAACGAGGTGATCACCGGGCTGCGCCCGCTCACCGACCGCAAGCGGCTGGAGGTGCAGATCGACGTGCCGCAGGTCGCGGTCCGCGCCGACCCGCTGCGCTTCCGGCAGATCCTGGACAACCTGCTGTCCAACGCGATCAAGTTCACCCCCGAGGGTGGCCGGATCGCGCTGAGCGCCGCCCAGGAGGTCGATGAGGTGGCTTTGACCGTCGCCGACAGCGGCGTCGGCATCGCCGCGGAGAACCACGTCCGGGTGTTCGAGGAGTTCCAGCAGGTCGGCAGCGCCGCCCAGCGGCAGGCCGGCACCGGGTTGGGACTCGCGCTGACCCGCCGGCTGGTCGAGGCGCACGGCGGCTCGATCGTGCTGCAGTCCGCGCTCGGCGAGGGCAGCCGGTTCACCGTCCGGCTGCCGGACGCGACCGCCGAGATGCCCGCCACCGCGCCCGCCGCGACGCCGGTCGCGGAGCCGTCCGGCACCGCCCGCGGCCGGGTGCTGATCATCGACGACGACGCCCGCGCCGCCGAGCTGCTGATGACCTACCTCGCCGCGGCCGGTTACCGGGTGCGCGTCGCACCAGGCGGGGAGGAGGGCCTGCGGGCCGCGCGGGCGTGGGTGCCCGACGCGATCCTGCTCGACGTCGTCATGCCGGGCCTCGACGGCTGGGACGTGATCCGGGAGCTGAAGCACGAGGAGTCGCTGCGCGGGATCCCGGTCTTCTTCGCCACGATCATCGACGACCGGAAGGTCGGCATGTCGCTCGGCGCCACCGACTTCTTCGTCAAGCCGGTCGACCACGACCTGCTGCTGGCGCAGCTCGCCCGGCACGTCGTGCCGGCGAGCGGGGGCGAGGCCGCCTCGGTGCTCGTCGTCGACCGCGACGACCAGACCCGGCACGTGGTCGAGCAGCACCTCCGCGACGGCGGCATCGACGTCGTCACCTGCGACGACGGGCCGGAGGGGCTGCGGCTGTCCCGCGACCGCCGCTTCGACCTGATCATCTGCGACCTGCAGATGGCCGACGTCGACGGGTTCGCGCTGCTGGCCGGCCTGGAGGGCGACCCGGCGACGCGGGGGATCCCGGTCCTGGCACTGACCGAGCCCGACCTGTCCGACGACGACCGGGTCCGCCTGACCGGCAAGGTCATCGGCACCATGCCCCGCAGCGCGGCCGCCTCCGACGGCGTCCGCGAGTGGGTCGACCTGGCCGCGGTGGCCAGCACACTGTCCGACGCGCGGGGAAACGGGGCGACAACATGAGCAAAGTGCTGCTGGTCGAGGACGAGGAGCTCAACCGGGTGCTGGTCCGGGCGATCCTGGCCCGCGCCACCGACGACGTGATCCGCGAGATCGAGCTGGTCGAGGCGGGCAGCCTGCAACTGGCCCGCGACGCGCTCACGGAGACCTCCGTCGACGTGATCCTGCTGGACGTCAACCTGCCCGACGGCAACGGACTCAGCCTCGCCGCGGACCTCAGCGCGCAGCCCGGGCGTCCGCAGGTCATCGCCCTGACCGCGAGCGTGCTGCCGCACGAGCGGGCGGCCGCGATGAGCGCGGGCTGTGACGCCTTCCTCGACAAGCCGTACGGAGCCCAGGACCTATTGAAGATCCTCGCTACGCATCTCCCCTCCTAGTCGCGTTTGAGCGTCACCTACCCGGGGGTAGGTGAGATGACGCTCACTCGTCGTCAAAGGGGAGGAACGGGTGGAGACTCTCGCCGAAGGTCTACGCCTACAGATGGACGCGCTGGACTACGTCCTCCTGTCGCTCTACTTCATCACCGTGCTGGGCGTGGGTCTCGCCGCCCGCCGCTCCATCAAGAACAGCGCCGACTTCTTCCTGTCCGGGCGCTCGCTGCCGGCCTGGGTGACCGGTCTCGCCTTCATCTCCGCCAACCTTGGCGCGCTGGAGATCCTGGGCATGGCTGCGAACGGTGCCAAGTACGGCATCATGACGGTCCACTACTACTGGATCGGCGCCGTGCCGGCCATGGTGTTCCTCGGCATCGTGATGATGCCCTTCTACTACGGCTCCAAGGTCAGAAGCGTCCCGGAGTACATGCGGCGCCGCTTCAACCGCCCGGCCCATCTGCTCAACGCGCTGTCGTTCGCGCTCGCCCAGGTCCTCATCGCCGGCGTCAACCTGTATGCCCTCGCGCTGATCATGCAGGCGCTGCTCGGCTGGCCGCTGTGGACCGCGATCGTGGTCGGCGCGGCCATCGTCCTCACGTACATCACCCTGGGTGGTCTCTCCAGCGCGATCTACAACGAGGTCCTCCAGTTCTTCGTGATCATCGCCGGTCTGTTGCCGATCGCGATCATCGGCCTGGTGAAGGTCGGCGGGATCGACGGGCTGTTCGACGCGGTCCGCAACACGAAGCTCGGCGAGGCCGGCCTGCACACCTGGGCGGACACCGGCGGCAGCGACAACCCGCTCGGCGCGCCGTGGTGGGGCATCGTGTTCGGCCTCGGGTTCGTGCTGTCCTTCGGCTACTGGACGACGAACTTCGCCGAGGTCCAGCGTGGTCTGTCGGCCCGCAACATGAGCGCCGCCCGCCGCACGCCGATCATCGCGGCCTACCCGAAGCTGGTCATCCCGTTCGTCACCGTCATCCCCGGCCTGGTCGCGCTCGTCACGGTCAAGGGGCTCGGCGCCGACAAGGGCGACCTGCAGTACAACAACGCCATCCCGCTGCTCATGCGCGACTTCCTGCCCAACGGGGTGCTCGGCATCGCCGTAACCGGTCTGCTCGCGTCGTTCATGGCCGGCATGGCGGCCAACGTGTCCGGGTTCAACACCGTCTTCACGTATGACATCTGGCAGGAGTACATCAAGAAGGACAAACCCGACGGCTACTACCTGCGCATCGGCCGCTGGATCACCGTCGTCGGCGTCGTGATCGGCATCGGCACCGCGTTCATCGCCTCCGGATACAGCAACATCATGGACTACATCCAGGCGCTGTTCTCGCTGTTCAACGCCCCGCTGTTCGCGGCGTTCATCATCGGCATGTTCTGGAAGCGGATGACCGCCTGGGCGGGCTTCTGGGGTCTGCTGTGCGGCACGCTCGCCGCGTTCATCACCTACGCCGGCTACAAGTGGTGGGGGCTGTTCAACTTCGGCTCCGACCTGGACGAGTCGTTCTGGGGCGCCGGGATCGCGTTCGTGACGGTCGCGATCGTCTCCGTCGTCGTCACCCTGTTCACCACCCGCAAGACCGACGAGGAGCTCAGCGGCCTCGTCTACGGCATCGGCCGCCACGACCTGAGCGCCGGCGCGATCGCCGGTGACCAGGCCTGGTACCGCTCGCCGATCCTGTTGGGCGTCGGCGCGCTGGTCCTGGCCGTCGCGTTCTACCTGCCGTTCCTGTAGTGGAGAGGGTGTCTGCACATGTCTGACCAGACGACGGAAGCGGAGACCGCCAGGGCGGCCCGGCTGTTCGACGTGCGCCGCGTGATCGGTGGGCTCTTCACCGTGTACGGCGTGATCGTGACGATCCTCGGCATCTTCGACTCGCAGGCGGAGATCGACAAGGCCGCGGGGGTCCGGATCAACCTCTGGATCGGCCTCGGCATGCTGGCCCTCGGGCTGCTGTTCCTGCTCTGGCAGTGGTGGCGCCCCGCCGAGCCGCCCCCGCCGAGCGACATCCCACCGGCCGACGAGATTCGGGAGTAACAGCCAGTTCCCCGGGTTCGGCGCGGTGCGGGAAACTGCGGCATGAAAATCGTGCTTGCGGACATCGCACCGGACCCGGATCCGGCCTCGGCCGGAGTGATCGTCGTGATCGTGCTCGGCGTTGTCGTGGTGATCGCCGCCGTCGTCCTGCTCGCCGTCTGGCTCCGCCGCCGGGCCCGGCCCTAGGTCACCAATCCGATGAGCAGCGACGCGGCGTTCGCGCCGAGACTCGCCACCAGCAGCAGCGCCGGGTCGCGGCGGGTGGCCAGCCACAGCACCCCCGCCTCCGCGACCACGACCGCCGCTTCCGCGGTCCAGAGCGCGCCGGCTGATGGGCTGGGGGCGAGCGACCACCACAGCAGCGGATGCGTCAGCAGGTTGACCGCCACGCCCAGCAACAGGGCGCGTCCGGCTGTTGCGAAACGCAACGCCGTCAGCGCCAGCACGTACAGCGGCACCTCCACGGCGAGGGTCAGCAGCAGCGCCCGGATCATCCGATGAAGGTAACGCTGCCGTTCCTGCTCGCGGCCGCCGCGGCGCTCGCCGTCGCGCTCGGCGCGCCGCTCGCCACGACCGTGCTGGGGCTGATCGCGTTCGGGGTGCTGCACAACGTCCTGGAGCTGCGGTACGTCACCGGCCGGTTCGCGCCGGTGCTCAACGGGCGCTTCCTGGTCGTGCTGTTCGGGCTGATCAGCGCGATCGTGCTGTGCCGTCTCGCGGCGCTGGTCGTCGGGCAGCCCGCCCGGTACGCGGAGATCCTCGTCGGCTACGCGGTCCTCGCCGCCGGGTGCGCCCACGCACTGCGGGGCTGGCTGCTCGCGATCGCCGGCGCCGTCCTCGTTGTCGCGGGGGCGGTCTCGCTGTCCTGGCCCGGATATCACTTCGTGGTCCTGGCGCACCTGCACAACGTGGTGCCGCTGTTCTTCCTGTGGGAGTGGGCCGCCGCGCTGCCTGTCGTGACGCGCCGCTGGTTCCGGACCGCCCAGGTCGGCTGGGTGCTCGTGCTGCCTTTTGCCATCCTCCTCGGCGCCTTCGACGGAGCGCTGTCCAACGTCTCCGCCTCGACGGTGGCAGCCTTCGCCGGCGACCCAGCGAAGATCATCGCGTTGAGTGCGCCGCCCGGGTCCGACGCGCTGATCGGCGCCCGGTTCCTGGTCGTGTTCGCGTTCCTGCAGACCATGCACTACTTCGTCTGGGTCTGGTTCCTCCCGCGCCACGCCCCTTCCGCGGCCCGGGCCTTCGAGCGGCGGGTGCCCTGGCTGCGCGGGCCACGGGCGTGGGCCCTCGGAGCCGGGCTCGGCGCCGCGCTCGCCCTGCTGTTCGCCGTCGACTACGCATCCGGGCGGGCAATGTACAGCGCATTTGCCTCATATCACGCGTATCTCGAGTTTCCGGTGTTGCTGGCGATGCTCCTTGGCGCCGGTGCAGCGCGTTCACAGCTGGTTTTCAGGGAAACCGCATCCAGTGGTCAGCAAGCGGCGGCAGGCTCGAGTTAGCAAGAGTGCGGCGCGCAGCGTCGCATGGGGGGTGTGGGGTGGCGCAGCCCCCCACGGAACCGCGGGGCGCAAGCCCCGGGGAGCTAGAAACTGCCAAGGAATTTTGACGGAACTGGGAGCACATCATGACGCGGCTGCTTGTGGTCGACGACGAGCCGGACATCGTCGAGCTGCTGTCCGCGAGCCTGAAGTATCACGGCTACGACGTGGCCAGCGCCACGAGCGGCCGCCAGGCGATGGAGGAGGCCCGCCGCTTCCGGCCCGACATGATCCTGCTCGACGTCATGATGCCCGAGCTGGACGGCTTCGAGGTGCTGCGCAAGCTGCGCGGTGAGGGCACCCGCGTGCCGGTGCTGTTCCTCACCGCCCGCGACGCCACCGAGGACAAGATCAAGGGCTTGACCCTCGGCGGCGACGACTACGTCACCAAGCCGTTCAGCCTGTCGGAGATCCTCGCCCGGATCCAGGCGGTGCTGCGCCGGGTCGCCGACCCCGCCGGCGGCGCCGCGGCTTCGTCGTCGCGGCTCACCTTCGCCGACATCGAGCTCGACGAGGACACCCACGAGGTGTTCAAGGCGGGCCAGGAGGTCCAGCTGTCGCCGACGGAGTTCAAGCTGCTGCGGTACTTCATGACCAACCCCGGCCGGGTGCTGTCCAAGGCGCAGATCCTGGACCACGTGTGGCAGTACGACTTCGGCGGCGACGCCGGCGTCGTCGAGTCCTACGTGTCCTACCTGCGCAAGAAGATCGACACCTCCGACCCGCGGCTACTGCAGACGCTGCGCGGGGTCGGCTATTCGCTGCGGCTGCCGCGGACATGAAGGCCTTGCCGCTGCGGGTCAAGCTGGTCGCACTGATGCTGGTGCTGCTGACTTCCGCACTGGTCGTGACCGGCGGCGTCAGCCTCTACAGCACCCGCTCCTTCGCCAGCCAGCGGGTCGACGAACAGCTGCAGAACAGCACCCGCTCCGCGGAGCAGGACTGCAGCCACGGCCAGATCATCGACCGCGTCGGGCCGGCCCTGCGCAGCGCGTATTGGGTCGGCTGCGCAACCTCGACCACCGGTCCGATCGTCGCCCTCGGCCTCACCCCGAGCGCGAGCAACACCAGTCAGGGCGAGCCGGACCTGCCCGCGGCCACCGTCCTGGGCCTGGTCGCCAGGGCCGATCGCGCGCCGCAGAGCGCGACCCTGTTGACCGTCCCGCCGAAGGGCGGCGTGGGCCACGACTGGCGGATCCTGGTGAAGCCGGCCGGCGGTGGCGGTGGCCCTCCCGGGGCGCCCTCCTTCCGCGGCTGGGTCGTGGTCGGCCTGAGCGAGGACGAGGTCGACGAGACCGTCAGCCGGCAGCTCTGGGTCACCGTCGGCGTCGGCGGCGGGGTGCTGCTGGTCCTCGCGGTCGTCGCGTACCTGCTCGTGCGGTCCAGCCTGCGACCCCTGGTGGAGGTCGAGCAGACCGCGGAGGCGATCGCGGCCGGGGACCTGACGCGACGCGTGCCGGAGGCGGACCCGCGCACCGAGGTCGGTGGCCTGTCGACCGCGTTGAACACGATGCTCGGGCAGATCGAGACGGCGTTCGAGGAGCGCCGGGCGTCGGAGGAGGCGGCGCTCGCGTCCGAGGAGCGGATGCGGCGCTTCGTCGCCGACGCCAGCCACGAGCTGCGCACCCCGCTCACGTCCATCCGGGGATTCGCCGAGCTGCACCGCCAGTCGGGGCGCGCCGACGACAACGTCGGGCGGATCGAGCACCACGCCACCCGCATGGGCCTGCTCGTCGACGACCTGCTGCTGCTGGCCCGCATGGATCAGCATCGGCCCCTCGAGAAGAAGCCGGTCGACCTGCTCGCGCTCGCCACGGACGCGATGATCGACGCCCGGGTCACCGGGCACGGGCACAAGGTGCGCCTGCGTACCCAGGGCGGGGAAGACGACGACGTCGAGCCGGCCATCGTGCTCGGCGACGAGGCCCGGCTGCGGCAGGTGCTGCAGAACCTGATCACCAACGCCATGACGCACACTCCGGCCGGCACCGAGGTCACCGTTTTCGTCGGTACCGAGGGCCGCGACGCGGTCCTGGAGGTGTCCGACAACGGCCCGGGCATGACCGCCGAGGACGCGGAGCGGGTGTTCGAACGCTTCTACCGCACCGACCCGAGCCGGACCCGCGCGCTCGGCGGATCCGGCCTGGGCCTGTCGATCGTGAGTGCCCTGGTGGCCGCGCACGGCGGCAAGGTAACGCTGCGCACTGCGCCCGGGGAGGGTGCCGCCTTCCGCGTCACCCTCCCTCTGGCGTAGTTACGGGTGCGTCCAGGTCTGGGCGCCCGTGCCGTTGCAGTCGTAGATCTGCAACTGGGTGCCGTTGGTGGTGGTCGAACCGGGGATGTCCAGGCACTTGTTGGCCTGGGGGTTGCGGATCGAGTTGTTCGCGCCGATCACCCACTGCTGGGCGGCGGTGCCGTTGCAGGTGTACAGCTGCACCAGCGTCCCGTTCGTCGTCCCGCTGGCCTTCACGTCGAGGCACTTGCCGGCCAGGCCGGTGAGGGTGCCGTTGGCGTTGACCGTCCACTGCTGGGCGCCGGTGCCGTTGCAGTCGTAGATCTGCACCTTGGTGCCGTCGGCGGTCTGGCTCGCGTTGATGTCGGCGCACTTGCCGAGCGCCGTCAGCGGGCCGGTCCGGGCGCCGGGGGTGCCGATGCCGGGGCCGGTGAACGTGTAACTGTCCAGGTCGAGGATCGCCCCGGAGCCGCCGGTGAACACGATGTACAGGTCGTGCGTGCCGTCGTCGGGCTTCGTCACCGGGCCGCTGACCTCGGCGTAGGTCTCCCAGCCGCCCGTGTTCGGCACGGTCAGCCGGGCGACCTCGGTGCCGGTCGGTGAGTCGTAGCGGAACGAGACCGTGCCGCCGCCACCGCCGGAGGTGACCCGCGCCTTGACGCCCGTGATGTTCTTCAGCGAGACCGCGTGGTGCCGGACGCTCTCACCGGACTGGATGTCGCCGAGCCGCTTGCCGCCGTCGGCCGCGGCCGCCGTGATGACCTGCGGGCCGGACAGCGACACGTAGTGCTCGGCCTGCCAGTACTTGGGCCACAGCGTGAACTCCGAGGAGCCGGTCAGCGGCACCGAGCCCGTCGCACCGTTGTCGGTGTAGGTGGCGCGCACGACGAAGAACAGCACCGAGTCGGGTCCGGCGTGCACCGGTCCGGTGTTGAAGGTGGCCGAGCAGCCGGTGCCGGCGCCCTCGTCGTGGGCGTGCTCCTGGTGTCCGAGGGCGACCGCGATCACGATCTTCGAGCAGTCGATCGGGCCGTCCTGCGGGTCGGTGGCCGAGGCGGTGACGGTGAAGTTGTCGTTCCAGTCGAACATGCCGCCCGCCGGTACACCGGAAATCGTGACGGAAGGACGGTTGTTGCCGACGGTGATCGGCACCAGCGTCGTCCCGGTGTGTCCGGCCGGGTCGCGCACCGTCAGCCGGGCCTGTTTGGCCCCGTTGGTGGTGTACGTGTACGCCGGGTTCGCCGCCGTCGAATCCGTGGTGCCGTTGTTGTCGAAGTCCCAGGCGTAGGTGATCGCGTCGCCGTCGGGATCGCTGGAGCCCGCGCTGGAGAAGGTCACCGCGAGCGGCGCGAGGCCGTTGTCCTTGTTCACGGTGGCCTTGGCGATCGGCGAGCGCCCGCCCTGCACATAATTGATCTTGTACAGGCCGGCGTCGGCGGCGCCGGAGAAGTAGCCGCTGCCGTACTCCAGCATGTACATCGAGCCGTCGGGGCCGAACTGCCAGTCGATCGGGTGCACGAACGGCGACCCGGCCAGCACCGGCTCGACCTGGCCCGCGACCGGGTTGCCGGTGGCCGGGTTGCCGTTGTCGAAGTTGACGGCCTTGACCCAGTTGCGGCAGTACTCCGAGATGATCCACTTGTTGTCGTAGTACTGCGGCCACTTCACCGCCGAGTTGAGGTTGGGGTCGTAGTGGTACACCTCGGTGTGGTTCGGTGATCCGCAGCCGCCCGGGCTGTCCAGCTGCGGCCACTGCACGCTGCCGCCGTGCTGCTCCCAGACCAGCGCCGGTTTGGTCGGCGGGAGCTGCTGCAGGCCGGTGTTGCGGGGCGAGTTGTTGACCGGCCCGGTGCTGCCGCCGCACGGGAACCAGCCGCGGGGCGCGTTGGCCGCGAAGTCCCAGTCGTTGTAGGCCACGTTCGGCCCGCCGCAGTAGGGCCAGCCGTAGTTGCCCGGCCCGGTCGCCCGGTTGAACTCGTCGAACGCCGCCGGCCCCCGGTTGGCGACCGTGGCACCCGCGTCGGGGCCGACCTCGCCCCAGTAGAGGGTGTTGTTCGCCTTCGTGTCGACCCAGATCCGGTACGGGTTGCGGTTGCCCATCGTGTAGATCTCGCCGCGGGTCTGCGCCGTCTGCGCGAACAGGTTCCCGGCCGGGATCGTGTAGGTGCCGTTGCTCTCCGGGTGGATCCGGTTGATCTTCCCGCGCAGGTCGTTGGTGTTGCCCGCGGTGCGCTGGGCGTCGTACTGCGGGTCGCGGGTGGTCCGCTCGTCGATCGGCGCCATGCCGGCCGAGTCGCCGCCGGAGTTGGTGTTGTCACCGACCGCGAAGTACAGGTTGTTGTTGCTGTCCCAGGTCATCGAGCCGGCCGAGTGGCAGCACAGGTTCCGCTCGGTGGGCCACTCGATGATCATGTCCTCGCTGGCGGGGTCGAGGACGTTGGTGGCGGTGTTGAACGTGAACCGGGAGATCCGGTTGACCAGCGGGGTCACCTTCGGGGAGTAGAAGATGAAGACCCAGCGGTTGGTGGCGAACTGCGGGTGCAGCGTGATGCCGATCAGGCCGTCCTCGAAGCGCGCGTCCAACTGGAGCGTGAGCGCCACGGTCGTGGCCTGGGTCGTGGGGCTGTACAGCCGGACCTGACCGCCGCCGGCGGTGGTGCCCCGGTTGATGTACAGGACCTTGCCGTCCGGCAGGACGGCCAGCTCGATCGGCTCACCCATGGTGAGCCCGCCGTCGAGCTTGACCTTCTCGAAGTCGCTGGCGGGCGGCGGTGCCGCGGCGGCGGCGGTGGGAGCGGCGGTCTCGACGGCCGCGAACGTCGCAAGACTCACGAGACTCGATGCGATCAGGGCCAGGGCTGACGTGCCGACGGTCCATCGTCGGCGGTGGGGTGGGTTCACCAGACCTCCTGTTAGCGGACTGCCCGATGGACTCCCGCCGACTGGAGGACATCGATGTGCGCCAGACAGTAGCGTCTTTCGTTCAGAAGCAACAGACTTTCCTCTATATCGACGAAAGTTGACGCGGGGTCGTTCACTCTTGTGAGGAGTGCGAGGGCCATCTGGCGCCAGTTGGGTATGGAATGGGCATGTTCGAGGACCGGGTCGACCTGTGGGACGTGACGCTGCGCGTCCGCCGCGAGGGCACCGGCCCACCGGTGCTCCTGTTGCACAGCCACGCCGGCACCCTGGACGTCTGGGACGACCTCGCCGCGACCCTCGCCGCCAGGCACACCGTGGTGCGTCCCGACCTGCGCGGCTACGGCGGGTCGGGCCGCGCCGGCGACGAGGCGTGGGCGGCGCTCGAGCACGAGATGGCGCTGGACTGTCTCGCCCTGATGCACGCCTCGGGGCACGACACCTTCGCCGTGGTCGGCGTCGACCTGGGCGCGCACGTGGGGGGCCGGCTGGCAGCGGAACACCCGACGAAGATCGACCGGCTGGTCGTCATCGACGCTGTTCCGCTGCCCCCACCGACCTGCCCGACCCTGGTGCTGTGGTCCGGCGGGGCCCCGTTCGGTGGGCCGCTGCTCGACTTCCTCGGCGCCGAACCTCAGGGCCGGTAGAAGGCGACGGCGCCGGCGTCGTGCGCCGGGACCGGGTAGGTGTGCACCACCTTCAGTCCCTTGTCGAGCACCTTCACCTGGGTCGCGGTGACCACCACGGCGCCATCGCCCCGGAACCAGACGTGCTCGAACGTGCCGAGCGACAGCCGCTTCCTGGCCACCGTGTCGTAGATCAGGACCGTGCTGTACACGTGCGACGGGTCGCTGTTGACGTTGCCCAGCGCGAGGTACCGGCCGTCGTCGGAGACCGCTTGGACCGAGGTCGGGCAGCCGGCGGTGTTCTGGCACTCGGCGAGCCCGGTGACGGACACGGTCCGCGGTGCGGTGCCGTCCACCTTCGCGATCTTGATGGCGTCGTACTGGGTCGGCGAGATGTACGCCATCGTCGTGCCGCTCGGGGAGTACGCCAGGTACTGCGGCGAGTCCGGGAACGGGCTGCTCGCGCCGGTCGTGGCGTCGTACCGGACACCGTCGGCGATCAGGGTCGTGCCGTCCGGCGTCCAGACGACGGTGCTGCCGCCGGACCAGTTGACGTTGCGCGCGACCGTGCGCCGTGCGCCGCCGGGGGTGACGACCACCAGGTCACCCGGGTGGATGTTGCTCATGTCCGGTGAGGTGTTGATCGCCAGGCGGGTCCCGTCCGGCGACGGCGTCGCGTATGCGTCCTTGCTGGTCGCGGTGCCGAAGGTGACCGTCTGCAGGGTGCCGTCGACGTAGCGGCGCAGCTCGATCGGCTTGCCGGCCTTCAGCGTGAGGAACGACAGCGCACCCGGGACCGCGTCCACAGTGGACGCCGGTGCGGAGGTCGGTGTGGACGTCCCAGTGGACGCCCCGGTGGACGGCGGCGACGGCGGCGGCTGCGACGGGGACGCCGAACCCCCCGGCAGGACCGGCGGCCTGTCCTCGGACTGGAGCTGCAGCAGGGTCGCGCCGCCGGTCAGCGCCGCCACCACCGCCACCGCGACCGCGGACGTGGCCACCGTCCGTCGGGTCCGCAGGCGCCGCGAGGTGCGGTCCACCCGGTGCCGGAGGTCGGCGAGGTCGGTGCCGGTCATCTCGTCGGCCAGGTCGTCGAACTGCTCGTGCAGGTTCATCGGAACATCCCCTCCGTCGCCAGGTCCGGCAGCGCCTTGCGCAGCGCCGCCAGTCCGCGCGCCGTGTGGCTCTTCAGCGTGCCGACCCGGCAGCCCAGCAGTTCGGCGGCCTCCGCCTCGCTGTGGTCCTCGAAATAGCGCAGCACCAGGGCCGCGCGTTGCCGGGCCGGCAGGGTCAGCAGCGCCTGTCGCAGCGCCAGCCGGTTTGCCGCGTCTCCGGCCTGGTCACGGCCGTCGCGGCGCTCAGGCAGGTCGCCGGGGAGCGACTCCGGGACGCGGTTGCGGCGCCATCGGCTGACCTGCAGGTGATACATGACCTGGCGGGCGTACGCCTCAGGGTTGCCCCCGTCACGCAGCTTCTTCCACGCGCGGTGCGTGCGGGCCAGGGCATCCTGGACCAGGTCCTCGGCGAGGTGCCGGTCACCGGTCAGCAGGTACGCCGTGCGCAGCAGCGCGGGAGTCCGGGACCGGTAGAAGGCCTCGAAGTCGTGCTCGTCCTGTTCCATCGCGGCGGGAACCTACGCGCTGTAGAAGAGTTCGCCGGCGGTGGGCGCCGGGAATGTGCCGGTGACGTGCCACGAGGCGTCGACGACGTGCAGCCCCTTGCCGTCGGCGATGACGGCGCCGCCGGCGGCGGTGAACCAGACGTGCTGGAGCTGGGGGTACGCGCTGAGGTCGACGGGCTCGCCGGTGCGGGTGTCCACGACGAGCATGGTGTTGGTGGTGTGGCCCGGGTCCGTGTTGCCGCGGCCCAGCGCCACGTAGTCACCGCTGTCGGAGACGGCCTGCACGGCGGACGGGCAGGCCGTTTCGCACTCGGGGAACTTGGAGACGTCGACGCTGCGGCGCTTGCCGCCGTCCGCGGCGGTGACCGTGACCCCCTGCTCGCCGCCCGCGTACGCCCGGGTGGTGCCGCTCACGGAGTACACCAGGTAGCCGGTCTCGGCGGGGAGCCCGGCCGTGGTGTGCGCCCCATCGGGCACCGCGTAGCGGACGCCGGCATGGATGACCGCCGTGCCGTCCGGGATCCAGGTCGGCGCGATGCCGCCGCCCCAGGGGAGGTTGTGCGCCAGCACGTGCCGCTGCCCGCCGGCGTCGACCACGACCAGGTCGCCGGGGGAGACGTTGCCGGCGTCCGGGCTGCTGATCAGGGCCAAGTGCTGCCCGTCGGACGACGGCCGCGGCACCCTGTCCCCGACCCCGGCGGTGCCGAACGCGATGGTCTTGCCGCCGCGCACCAGCAGGATCGGTCTGCCCCTTTCGAACGTGAGCGCCGAGAGGGTCCCGGGGAAGCCCTTGGCGGCCGACGTCGCGGCGGGGGGCGCCTTGTCCTGGACCGTGGACGTCGGTGCGGTGCTCGGCTGCCCGCCCTCGCAGGCGGCGAGTCCGGTGGCCAGTCCGGTGGCGAAGGCGACTGCGGCGAAGGTCCGGGCGATGCGGTTCATGAGGGGTGGCATTCCTTCCGTGGTGTGCCAGTGACCTCTATAAACGCCGCCCCTCCGTGAATGGGTTACACGGATCCAGAAAATCTTCTGGAAGACAGCCGGGTGCCCGGGATCCGGAGTGGATCCCGGGCACCCGACCCTGTGGGAGTTAGGCCTTGGTGATCGAGTCGCCGTTCACCTTGATGGCGACGGCTTTGAGCGCCTTGCTGGCCGGGCCGTTCGCGACGGAACCGTCCGCGACCTTGAACTTGCTGCCGTGGCACGGGCAGTTGATCGTGCCGCCGGACACGTCTCCCACGACGCAGCCGGCGTGCGTGCACACCGCGGTGAAGCACTTGAACTGGCCGGCGGTCGGCTGGGTCACCACGATCTTCTGGTCTTCGAAGATCTTGCCGCCGCCGACGGGGATGTCGGAGGTCTTCGCGAAGCCACCGCCACCGCCACCGGCGGGTGCGCCGCCGTCGCCCGTCGCGCCCGTCGCGCCACCGCCGCCGCCGGCGGTTGCGGTGTCGGCGTTCGCCGCGGGCGGTTCCGCCGCGTCGGTGCCGGTGTCGCCGTAGGCCGCGCAGCCCGCGAGGGCGGCGGTGAGCCCGATCGCGCCGGCGCCGGTCAGCAGGGTCCGTCGAGTCGTGTTGCTCATGATTCTTCGATTCCCTTTCAGATCTTGACGCCGAATGTGGTGAAGAACCACAACGCAGAGGTGACGAACAGGCCGGAGAGTGCGGTGAAGACGAGGCCGCCGAACAATGGCAGCGCCCAGCCGGGCACGCCCTTCTTCGCCAGGATCAGCATCTTCGCGGCGAACGTGCCGTAGAAGAAGCAGCCGAGCAGTGAGTGCATGAGCACCCGGGTGTCGAAGTCCGCGAAGCCCAGGGCGTACAGGCAGTGCAGGGCGACCGGGATTGACGCGATGAACGCCAGGCGCCCCGACCAGCGGTGCACCCCGCCGAGCCACGACGCGTTCTTCAACGGGATCTTGCCGTACATGACGAGTGCGGTGAACAGCTGCACGATCGCGAGCGTGAAGGCGAGGGTGGCGAGCCACACCTTGACCGTCTGCGGGCTGGAGAAGCCCGCGATGTTCACCGCCAGGTTGGTCGGCTCGTGCAGCTTGCCGTAGACGCCGAGGGCACCGGCGACGAGGCAGGCGACCAGCACCGGCACGATGAGGGTCGCGGCCGTCTTGGGGTTGGTGGGCTGGATGACCGGAGCGGTCTGGGTCTCATCCGGGGACATGGTGACGGCTCTCCTCTCAGTAACCGGAGCTGGCGTTGGGGTCGCCCGACTCGATCGGGATCTTGGTCCCGTCGACCGTGGCGGTCTTGCTGTTCACGTCGAACGGCGGAGCCTCACTGGTCTCGCCGTTCTTCTTCTGCACGCCGACCTGCTTGCCGTCCGGCAGGACGACCCAGCTGGCGTCGAGCTTGCTGCGCAGCGACGCGGCCGAGCGGTACAGGCCCGAGGGCGCGGTCGCGGTCTTGACCGTGAACCCCCACGACTTGGTGCCGGCGGCGACGGTGCCCTTGACCTGGCCACCGCCGTAGGTGCCCTTCAGGTTCCCCTGGGGTCCGGTCAGGTCGATCTGACCGTTGGCCATGGTGCCGTTGAGCCACGCCTCGACCTTCTTGCCGTCGCAGACGTAGGCGATCGCCTTGCCGTTGTTGACGACGATGGCGAGCGACGCCGCGCCGCCGTCGACGGACCCGGCGTAGGTGACCGTGCCCTGCTTGCCGGCGTTGCCGGTGCCGTCACCGACCGGCGCGCTGGACGCCGGGGCGGTGTTCGGCGGCGGGTCCGCGCCCGGTTGCGTGGAGGCCGGTGTGGCCGGCGCCGCGGCGGTCGTGGTCTGGTTCGCCGCCGCCTTGTTCTTCGCGACATCGTTGCTGAGGTCGACGTTGAGCGTGTACAGGACGCCGGCAAGGACAAGTCCGGCGCCGAGCGTGATGAGCGGTGCCTTGAACTTCATCGGTAACTCCCACAGTTGATCGCACCCGTCAGGTGCTTCGGTGAATATGAGACCGAGGTTGGCGTACGGTGTCTGCGTCCAAAGACGCACAACGCAACTGCTGCAATGTCGCCAAAGTGACCAGCTCAGAGAATGGTGCGTGCGATGCCTCGTGTCGTCGTGTGGGCAACCCACCTGGCGCTGCCCCTCGCCGGTCTGTGGTTGCTGCTGACCAGGCCCGGGGCCGACCGGATCTGGCAGCACCACGACACCCACTTCTGGCTGGTCATCACGGTTGCCGCGGTCAACGTCGCGGTCGGCGTCGCGATGAGCGTCGCCGCGCACCGCCGCCAGGACGGGCGATTGTTTCTCGTCTCGCTGGTGTTCCTGGCCGGCGCGGGTTTCCTTTTCGCGCATGCGCTCGCCACGCCAAAGGTCCTTATCGCGCACCCCAATGCCGGCTTCGACATGGCGATGGCGGTCGGCCTGATCATCGGTTCGGTGCTCGCGCTGGTGTCGTCATTGCGACTGCCGGCCGGCATCACGCGATGGCAGCTGGCCCTGCGCCCCGCTTTGGGGCTGGTGCTGTTCGCCTGGATCGTCGTGTCGGTGCTGGACCTGCCGCCGCTCAACCGGCAGACCCAGGTGCGTGACGTCGAGGGGCCGATGGTCGTCGCCTCGTACGTTGCGGTCGCGCTGTACCTGATCGCCGCGGTGCGCTTCTACCTGCGGTACCGGCGCGCGCCCGGCGTGGTGCTGATGTCCGTGGTGACCGCGTTCGTGCTGCTCGCCGAGGCGATGCTGGCGGTGACCCTGGCCGACAAGTGGCGGCTGTCGTGGTGGGAGTGGCACCTGATCCTGACCGCGGCGTTCCTGTTCGTCGGGTACTCCGCCTACGTGCAGTACCGGCGGGAGGGCAGCGCGGCCGGCCTGTTCGACGGCATCGCGGTTGCCGAGACCACCCGCCGCATCCGGGCGCAGTACGAGACGGCCCTCGAGGAGCTCGTCACCGCGCTGCAGGAGTCGGAGGCGGGGGGCCGCCCGGAGCGGCTCGCGGCGCGGATGGCGGAGCGCTTCGGCCTCACCGAGAAGCAGGCGGAGGTCCTGGACCGGGCCGCCGCCGCGCTGCTCACCGAGCGGGACCTGTCCGGCCGGCTCGGCGCCCTCGTCACCGTCGGCGAGCAGGCCCGCGTCGGCGCCGGCGAGGAGGAGTTCCTGCGCTCGGCGGTCGAGGCGGTCCGGCCGTCGTTCGGCGACGTCGAGATCGGCCTCGTCTCCGGCGGTGTCCCCGCCGTCACCGGCCCGGACGTGCTGCCGCTGACGGTCAAGGGCAAGGTCGCCGGCGGGGTGCGCATCCCCGCCACCGGGCGCCCCGAGCTGCGCGCGACCCTGGCCAACCAGCTGTCCATCGGCCTGGAGAACTCGCGCCTGTACGGGGAGCTGTCGACGCTCTTCCGCCAGTACATGTCGCCGGACGTCGCGGCGGCCCTGCTCGCGGACCCCGACCAGGCCGCGCTCGGCGGGCAGCTGGTCGACGTGACGGCGCTCTTCGCCGACCTGCGCGGCTTCACGACCTTCTCCGAGGCGGTCGAGCCGGGCGAGATCGTCGAGATGCTCAACCGGTATCACGGGGTCGCGGTGCCCTGCATCCTCGACAACGGCGGCACGATCGTGCAGTTCGTCGGCGACGCGCTGCTGGCGCTGTTCAACGCGCCGGCCCGGCAGGACGATCACGAGACGCGGGCGGTCCGGGCCGCCCTGCAGATGCAGGACGCGGTCCGCGTGATCGCCACCGGGCACCCCGACTGGCCGCGCTTCCGGGTCGGCGCCAACACCGGGCCGGCGCTGGTCGGCAACATCGGCAGCGAGCTGCTGCGCGGCTTCAACGCGATGGGCGACGCCGTCAACGTCGCGGCGCGGCTGCAGACGATCGCCGAGCCGGGCCAGGTCGTCATCGGCGGCGCCACCTACGACGCGCTCCGCGACGTGGTCGCGACCCCGCTCGGCGACCTTGAAGTGAAAGGTCGCCGACAGACAGTCCGGGCATATGTGGTGGAGACTCTGGCGTTGTGACCGAGTTCTATGAGCGCTTGAACGCTGACGAGCAGGCCGCCCTGGAGGCGGCCGGGCATCGCCGGCAGTGGAAGCGCGGCGCGGTCATCTACCGCGAGGCGAGCCGCTCCGAGTCGGTGATCGTCCTGCGGGCCGGCCGGGTGAAGGTCTCCTCCGACACCGCCTCCGGCACCGAGGTGGTCCTCGCCGTGCGCGGGCCCGGCGCGTTGCTCGGCGAGTTCTCCGCCGTCGACGGCGGCCCGATGTCGGCGACCGTCACCGCGCTGGAGCCGGTGACCGCGCTCGCCGTGCCGACGCCGGAGTTCGAGCGGTACCTGCTGAGCCACGCCCGCGTCTCGATGCTGCTCATGCGCGAGGTGATTCGCCGGGTCCGGGACGCGGACCGCAAGCGGATCGAGTTCGGCGCCTACGACACCACCGGACGGGTCGCGGCACGCCTCGTGGAGCTCGCGGAACGCTTCGGCGAGCAGACGGAGGAGGGGCTGCGGATCAGCCTGCCGCTGTCGCAGGACGAGCTCGCGGGCTGGACCGGATCGTCCCGGGAGGCGGTCACGAAGGCGTTGCGCACGCTGCGTGAGGAGGGCTGGATCCAGACCGGACGACTGCACGTGATCGTCCATGACCTCGCCGCATTGAGAGACCGCGCTCAATAGCTGGGTTCACCCTTGCTTTGACCCTTGCAACTATGTGCATACCCGCTTGTTGATCTTTACAGGCGACAGGGACCACCTAGTCTCTCGCGACAGGTGCATCGAGGCATCGACATCATGCCTGGGTGCTTTCGCCCCACCAGGGAGGTACCTGTGCGTAAGTTGACCGTGGGACTTTTGAGTCTCACGCTTGCGTCGGGTATGGGGGTGTTCGTCGGCGGTGGTGCTGCATTCGCGGTGCCGGCAGCCGGGGGACCGTCCGTAGCCGACGCCGCGTCACCCTCCGACGAGCTGCCTAACCCGTTGGAGGACAAGCGGCGCGAATCCCGTGAGGTCGCGATCTCGCAGATCCTGAGCGGCCAGGCGACGCCGGAGAAGCGTGGATCCAGCACGGTCGTCAAGATCGGCCAGAAGGGCCAGACCGGTAAGGGTGGCGACACCAAGACCAAGAAGGCCCGTGTCGACCAGTACGTCGAGCTGAGCCGCGAGAAGACCGACAAGATCTTCGTCGTGCTCGCCGAGTTCGGCAACCAGCGGCACCCGAGCTACCCGGACCAGGACACGAGTGCCGCCACTCCGGGTCCCGTGGTGTTCGACGGGCCGCTGCACAACGCGATTCCCGCCCCGGACCGGTCGGTCGACAACTCGACCGTCTGGGAGCAGGACTTCAGCCAGCAGTACTTCTACAACAAGTACTTCGCCACCGGCAGCGGTGCGGAGTCACTGAAGACGTACTACGAGAAGCAGTCCTCGGGTCGCTACAGCGTCGAGGGTCTGGTGACCGACTGGGTCAAGGTCCCGTACAACGAGGCCCGCTACGGTCGCAGCAACGGCTTCCCGTGTGGCAGCAACGTCTGCAGCAACACCTGGAACCTGATCCAGGACGCGATCAACGCGTGGGTCGCCGGCCAGCAGGCCCAGGGCAAGACCGACGCGCAGATCAAGACCGCCCTCGCCTCCTACGACCAGTGGGACCGGTTCGACTACGACGGCGACGGCGACTTCAACGAGCCCGACGGCTACATCGACCACTTCCAGATCGTCCACTCCGGTGGCGACCAGGCCGATGGCGACCCGTACCAGGGCGAAGACGCGATCTGGAGCCACCGTTGGGCGGCGTTCCAGAACTTCACCAGCGGCCCCTCGTTCAACCAGATGGGCGGCACGCAGATCGGCACCACCGGTCTGTGGGTGCGTGACTACACGATCCAGCCCGAGAACGGCGGCCTGAGCGTGTTCGCGCACGAGTATGGCCACGACCTCGGCCTGCCGGACCACTACGACACCTCGGGCGCCGGCGGCAACGCCGAGAACCCGGTCAACTGGTGGACCATCATGGCGCAGAGCCGGGTCAGCAAGCCGGGCGACCAGAACATCGCGGACCGCGCGGCGGACCTCGGTGCGTGGGACAAGCTGCAGCTCGGCTGGCTCGACTACGAGATCGTCGTGGCGGGGCAGAACAAGACGCTCGACCTCGGGCCGCACGAGTACAACAGCAAGAAAGCCCAGGCAGTCGTTGTCGTGCTGCCGAAGAAGCAGCTCGTCACCCAGCTGCCGGCCCCGCCGGAAGGCACCAAGTCCTGGTGGAGCGGCTCCGGTGACAACCTCAACAACTCGCTGACCCGCAGCCTCACGGTGCCCGCGGGCACGACGACGCTGAGCTTCCAGGCGGCGTGGGACATTGAGGACTGCGGCCCCGACGCGTGCGACTACGCCTACGTCGAGGTGGACGACGGCACCGGCTTCAAGTCGATCCCGGGTTCGATCACCACCGCGGCCGAGGGCAACGGCATCGACGGGACCAGCGCGGGCTTCGTGCCGGCGACGTTCGACCTGTCCGCCTACGCGGGCAAGACGGTCGGCCTGCGGTTCCACTACTTCACTGACGGTGCCGCCGGCGGCCAGGGCTTCTTCGCCGACGACATCAAGGTGACCAACGGCGCGACCACGGTCTTCGCCGATGGTGCCGAGGCCGGGGCCAACGGCTGGACCGCGGTCGGCTTCACCGCCGTGGGCAGCACGCTGACCACCGCGTTCGACAACTTCTACATCGCGTCGAACCGCCAGTACGTGTCCTGGGACCAGTACCTCCAGACCGGGCCGTACAACTTCGGGTTCGCCGACAAGCCCGACCTCGTCGAGCACTTCCCGTACGAGCAGGGGCTCCTGGTGACCTACTGGGACACCTCCTACTCGGACAACAACACCAGCCAGCACCACGGCGGTGGCCTGATCCTGCCGATCGACGCGCACCCTGACCTGATCTACAAGCTGGACGGCACCCCGTGGCGTCCGCGCATCCAGGGCTACGACGCGCCGTTCGGCTTGACCAAGGCCAGCTCGTTCACGCTGCACTACGGCGCGAACAGCACCGCGAGCTACGTCCGCGGTCAGAACGGTGTCGCGACGTTCGACGACAGCAAGAACTACTACCGTGAGGACCCCGCCACCAGCACGTACTACGGTGTCAAGGTCCCCAACAACGGTGTGAAGATCAAGGTTGTCTCCACGAACGGCACCACCGTGAAGATCCGTATCACCGGCTGAAGCACTAGCCGCTGATTCGTCACCGCGCGGAACCGCGCACGGCCGGAGGAGGTCCAAGTGCTATGAAACGAGCACTGGGCCTCCTCCTCGCCGTCGCCGTCCTTTCCGGGTGTGCCGCCAAGTCCGCCGAGAAGGCCGCCGCGCCGCCCTCCGTCAGCCCCACCGCCGCCGCGCCGTCGGTGTCGGGTTCGAAGGGCGCGCCCAGCCCCGATGCCTCGGTGCTCACCACGCTGCCGTCCGGGGTGCCGAAGACCACCGCGCCGCATGAGCCGACCGACGACTTTGCCGTCCTCACCACCACCGGCCAGATCCGCCTCGAGGGCGCCTGCGTCGAACTGGTCACGGACAAGGTCGTGTGGCTTCTGATCGGCCCGCCCGCCGCCGGGCTGCGTGCAGGCCAGCGGGTCAAGGTCACCGGCCTGCCGGACCCCGGGTTCGAGTCGCAGTGCACCGGCAGTCCGTTCAAGGTCACCACGGTCACCCCGGCCTAGTGACCCGTCCCGCGGCGGCGCGGCGAACCGTTGAGGGATGAGCGGTTCTGTATCTCAGCCCGTGCCCCAGGCGGTGCTTCGTGCCGGACAGCGGGCGCCCGACTTCCAGTTGCCCGCCGCACCCGACCAGCAGGTCGGCACGTCCCAGTTCCGTGGCCGCCCGACCGTGCTCGCCTTCTACCCAGCCGACTGGAGCCCGGTGTGCGGCGACCAGATGGCGCTGTACCAGGCGGTGATGCCGGAGTTCGAACGCTACAACGCCAGTGTGCTGGGCATCTCCGTGGACAACGTCTGGTCGCACCGGGCGTTCGCCGAGGACCGGGGGATCACGTTCCCCCTGCTGGCGGACTTCGAGCCTAAAGGCGAGGTCGCCCGGCGCTACGGCGTCTACGACGAGGAGGGCGGCGTCTGCCAGCGGGCCCTCTTCGTGCTCGACGGCGAGGGGATGGTGGCCTGGAGCCAGGTCTCGCCGCCCGGGGTCAACCCGGGCGCCGACGGCATCCTCAACGCCCTCGAAGGCATCGACAGCGGACGGCGGCCGGTGCTGTGACCACGACTCCGTTCCAGGTGACCGTGGCCCGGCTGGTGGTGCCGGTCGGGGCCGAGGACCACACCCTGTCCGACGGTCCGGTGTCGCTGGTCGAGTACGGCGACTACCAGTGTCCCTATTGCGGCATGGCCCACGCGATCGTGCAGGACCTGCTGCGGCTGCGGCACGAGACAGTCCGGTACACCTACCGGCACTTCCCCCTCACCAACGTGCACCCCTACGCCGACCTGGCCGCGGAGGTCGCCGAGGCGGCCGCGGCCCGGGGGAAGTTCTGGCCGGCGCACGACTGGCTCTTCGAGCACCAGCGCAACATCAACCCGCGCCAGCTGATGGTCGGGGTCGAGCGGCTCGGCCTGCCGTCGGAGGAGATCGCCGACGAGGTCGGCGCGCACGTCCACCTCGACCGGGTGCGGCGCGACTTCGTCGGTGGGGTCCGCAGCGGGGTCAACGGCACGCCGACGTTCTTCATCAACGGCATCCGCCACGACGGCGGCTACGCACTGGAGGAGCTCCTCGAGGCGGTCGACGAGGCCGCCGAGACTATCGTCTGACCTTTGCCGCATCATGAGGCCGGCTCCCATTACGCGCCGTGTGGGAGTCGGCCTGCAGGCGTGTCCGTCGCCGGTTACCCAGCGCGATATCGATGGGTGACTTCTGTACCGCAATCATCAGCGGATAAAGCTCAACAATGCCCGTGCCGTACGGATCCGAATGTTACCCAGGGTGTGAATGGGCGACGTTTGGACCCGAATTACGCCCGGTCACGCTCGGTAGCGTTGGCTGGCTGAGCCAGCCGTCAATATCACTTTGCTGGATGCTGATCATTCAATTCCTCATTACGTAAGTTGCGGAGCCCTGTCCCGCAGTGCATGCTTTCGCGTTGGGTCTGTGAGATCTTTCAGAACCAACTGAGCTGAAGACGGAAGTGTGGTGACGGTGCGCGCCGGCTGGGGTTTGTGGCGCCCTTCACCCTGCCCTCTTCGAGGAGTGCGGGCGGATGCTGCTTGCGGATGACTTCTTCCTGATCGCGCACGACGACCGGGACGGCCGCTCCCGCCTCTCGCAACGGGCGGTCGAGCTCGGCCTTGCCGGTGCGATGCTCGGCGAGCTCGTCCTCGAGCAGCGGATCGTCTGCGAGGGCGACCGGCTCAGGGTCATCAGCCGCGAGCCTCCCTCAGACCCCCTGGCGCACACCAACCTCGCCACCATGATCGCCGAGACGCAGCACCGCGAGATCCGCACCTGGCTGCTCTTCCTCGGCCAGACCGCGGTCGACGCGGTCGGCCAGCGGCTCGCCCGCGTCGGGCTGGTCGAACAGACCCAGGTGCGGCGCCTGCTACGCACCTCGACCCGCTGGGTGTCCACCGACATCAACCTCCCGGCCGGACGGGTGGTGCGGCTGCGCCGCCTGCTCACCGGCCAGGAGCCGATGCGGGTCGCCGACACCACCCTCGCCGGACTGGCCGACGCGACCGGACTCAGCGGTCACGTCCTGTGGGACACGGACCAGACCAGCCTCAGAAGACTTCAACAGGCGGTCAGTGCCCTGCCGCCACCGCTGCGCGACCTGATCCTCCAGGTCGAGTCGGCGGTCGGCGATGCGGTGCTGTCGCAGCGCGGCTAGCGGACTTTCCTCTCCCCTTCCCCCCTCAACCCCCTGGAGGACCGATGTCCGCAACGTCGCCTGCGCGACCGAGCGTGGTATCCCAGGCACTGGCCCGAGACCGTCTCGGCGTGCCATCCGTCATCATGTTCGCCCTCACGGCGGCCGCCCCCCTCATGGTGGTCGGCGCCCTCGTCTCATCCGCGTGGGGCTGGGTCGGCGTGACCGGCTTCCCCCTCGCCTTCGTGATCATCGCGGTCGTCCTGGCGGTGTTCAGCTTCGGCTACGTCGCCATGTCCCGGCACATCACCAACGCCGGCGCGTTCTACAGCTACATCTCCCAGGGCCTCGGCCGCCCGCTCGGCGTCGGTGGCGCGCTCGTCGCGCTGCTCGCCTACAACCTGCTGCAGATCGGCCTCTACGGCGCGTTCGGCTTCTTCGCCTCGATGATCCTCGAGACGAAGAACATCGCCACCATCGACTGGTGGATCCTGGCGCTCGCGCTGTGGCTGGTCATCGCGGTGCTCGGCCTGCTGCGGGTCGACGTCAACAGCAAGGTCCTCATGGTCCTGCTCGGCGCCGAGCTCATTGCCGTGACGATCTTCGACTTCATCTTCCTCGGCAACCCCGCGGAGGGTGGCGTCAGCCTCGAGCCGTGGGCCTGGGGCTCGCTGAAGGACGCGGCCGGACCGGCGTTCGCCGTCGCCGTCACCGCGTTCGTCGGCTTCGAGGCCGCACCGGTCTTCGCCGAGGAGGCCCGCGGCAAGAACCGGACCGTGGCGATGGCCACGTTCCTCGGCCTCGCCGTCATGGTCATCTCCTACGCCGTCACCAGCTGGGCCGCCGCGGTCAGCATCGGCGTGGACGCCCTGGTGCCGCTGGCGCAGACCCCGGAGATCGCCCAGGCCGGTGGCCCGTTCTTCCCGACCCTCGCGGAGAAGGGCGGCAGCTGGGCCGCCGACCTCGGCCTCGTCCTGCTGACCACCAGCATCGCGGCCGCGGCCCTGAGCTACCACAACACGACCGCGCGCTACGCGTTCGCGCTCGGCCGTGAGCGGGTCCTCCCGGCGTTCTTCGGCCGCACCCGCGCCCGCTCCGGCGCGCCGGCGTCCGGCTCGCTCTTCCAGACCGCGATCGCGCTCGTCGTCCTCGTGCTCTTCGCGGTCCAGGGCTGGGACCCGATGCTCAACCTGTTCTTCTGGCTGGGCACCTCCGGCGGCGTCGGCGTGCTGTTCCTGGTCTTCGCGACCTCGATCTCGGTGATCTTCTACTTCCTGAAGGACGCCCGCGGCGAAGGTGCCTGGTCCCGGCTCATCGCGCCGATCCTGTCGTCGGTGGCGCTCGGGTACATCATCTGGCTCGTCGTCGACAACTTCGGCGGCCTGCTGGGCTTCGCGCCCGGCACCGAGAACGCCGCGGTGTGGGCGTTCCCGGCGGCCTACGGCGCGGTCGCGGTCATCGGCGTCATCTGGGCGCTGATCCTGCGCGGTATCAGCCGCCAGGACTACGACTCGATCGGTCTCGGCGCCCGCGCCAACACCGCCCGGTCCGACGCCCCGGACTACGCCCGGCAGTCGTAGTTCCACGGGTGCAACGCGAAAGAGCCGGGGCAGTCGCCCCGGCTCTTTCTGTTCAGCTACCGAAATTACCCGTAGGTCAGGGCCGGCGTGGGCTCGACTCGGTCGGCCGCGCGGCGCAGCGTGCGAGCGGTGAAGTTGCGCATCTTGCCCATGGTCGCCGACTCGCGGGGACGGTCGTCGATGACGGGGGCGTTGGGCATGGCCGAGTGCGCCTCCAGGCGGACGGCCTCCAGCGACATGATCAGGGCGATCGGGGTCATGACTTCTCCTTGGCAGTGTTGGGTCCGGTGGTCGACCTGACCACCAGGGATACGGGCAGCGTCAGGCGACGCAGCGCCGGGTCTTCGGGCGGGTCGAGCAGGAGCTCGCCCGCCAGCCGCCCGCGCTCGACGCTGGGCTGGCGGATCGTGGTGAGCCCGGCGGCGTCGGCCTCCGGGATGTCGTCGAAGCCGGTCACCGAGGCGTCCCGGCCGGGCTGCAGCCCTCGCACCCGCAGCGCGTCGAGCACGCCGAGCGCGAGGACGTCGGAGGTGCAGAGGATCGCGGTCGACCGGTCGAGCCGGTCGAGCGCGTGGGCGGCCGCCTCGGCGCCCTCCTCGCGCTGGTTGCCCGCCGCGTTGATCAGCACGACCCGCTCCCACGGCACGCCCGCGGCCAGGAACGCGTCGCGGAAGCCGCGGACCCGCTCGCCGGTCACGTAGTAGCGCAGGTCGTCGGGGTCGGCGTGCACCTGGCCGGTGACGCCGTCGTCGACGATCCAGTGCGCCACCACCGCGATGTCGCGGTGGCCGAGGTTGACGATGTGCTCGCCCAGCCGCCGGGCCGCCGCGCGCTCGTCGATGCCGACGTAGCTCGCCTCCGGCCCGAACGCCTGCGGGTCCTCACCGATCACGACCGGCACGCCGCGGGAGCGGACGAGCTCCAGCGCCGAGTGCCAGTCGGGCACGCAGTAGAGGCAGAAGGCGTCGACGGCGGCGTTGCTGATGACGCGCCGGCCGGCCGCCTCGTCCTTGGGCAGGTTGAGCAGCAGCAGCGAGGTCTCCCTCGCCGAGGCCGCCTCCGCGAGCCCGCGCAGGTAGGCCACCGCATAGGGGTCGGTGAAGGCCATCGACAGGTTGTCGGTCAGCAGCACACCGATCGCGTTGACCTTGCCGCTGCGCAGCGAGCGTGCCGTCGGGTTCGGCCCCGAGTAGCCCAGCCGCTGCGCCGCCGAAAGAATCCTGGCGCGCAGCTCGGGGGAGAGCTGATCCGGTCGGCTGTAGGCATTGGACACCGTGCTGCGTGACACGCCGAGCTCGTCGGCGATGGTCTGCAACGTCGCTTTCATGGTTCAGGTCCCTCCCTTCTCTGCATCGATCCAGTTCCTTCTGTATCGATACAGTACGTCGGGAGGGAGCCCATCCGCCAGCCATTTGTCGGGTCCTGGCATGTGTGCCCTGACACGTGCCCTGACCTGGTCATTTAATCCTTACGCAATCGAGCGCCACCACGGTTCAACTGCCGGCAATGCGTCGATGTTGAGTCGGTCACCTGGACGGGGGATCGCCAGGGTGATGTCCCGGGCCGCCGCCTCGTCCAGCAGCCGCTCGACCGGCTCCGACCACGCGTGCACCGCCAGGTTGAACGTGCACCAGTGCAGCGGGATGAGGACCCCGGCCCGCACGTCCAGGTGCGCGCTCGCGCCGTCCTCGGGCTTCATGTGGATGTCCGGCCAGGCGTCGCCATACGCGCCGACCTGGATCAGCGACACGTCGAACGGCCCGTACTGCTCGCCGATCTCCTTGTAGCCGCCCCAGTAGCCGGAGTCGCCCGTGTAGAACAGGCTGCGCCGCTCGCCCTTGACCGCCCAGGACGCCCACAGCGTGCCGTCCCGGCTGAACCTGCGGCCCGAGAAGTGCCGGGCCGCCGTGGCGGTCAGCGTGATGTGCCGGACGTCCACCGACTCGTCCCAGTCCAGCTCGACGATCCGGTCCAGCGGCACGCCCCACCGCTCCAGGTGCGCCCCGACGCCCAGCGGGACCAGGAACGGCGCCTGCTGGGTCCGCGCCAGGGCCTTGATCGATGCCAGGTCCAGGTGGTCGTAGTGGTCGTGCGAGATCACGATCGCGTCGATCCTCGGCAGCTCCTGCACGCCGAGCGGCATCGGGTGCAGCCGCTTCGGCCCCACGAACGACGTCGGCGAGCACCGGTCGCTCCACACCGGGTCGAACAGCACCCGCACGCCCTCGATCTCGGCCAGGGCCGTGGAGTGCCCCAGCCACGTGACGTGCAGCTCGCCGTCCTGCTTCGCGGGGAACACCGGCTTCACCACCGGAATCACCCCTTTCGGCCGCCGCGGCTGCTGGCCGAAGATCAGCTCGCGGAACGCGGCCGCCATCGCGCCCTCCGGCAGGACCTCCCGCGGCACGGGATTGACGAACCTGTCCTCCCCGTACTGCGGGGAACGCCGCATCCGCTCGGCCCTCGCACCCGAGGCCACGGCGCCCAGCTGCGCCGGAAGGTCACGCAGCGCCCACGCCACTCCACCCGCCGCAGCCGCGATCGCCGCCACGGTCAGGACCCGTGTCGTCTTGCCCATGCTCCGTCGACCTCCAGTTCACCCGCTATGTCGTGAGCTTCAGCACCAAGCTTTCCATCGGCACCACATCAACGGTTGCACGGATTTTTCGCAGTACCGGCCGTCACGGCCCGTCACATGCCCTCTCATCAGCGCAAATGCCTCCGAAGGCGGCGGTGGGCGCCGGTCGCCGGGTGAGCGAACAGACAGAACCGGCAGGTCGTGCCGTCTTTCCGGCTCTGTTGCCGAGCATCGAGGTATGGAAGGCTGCCCGCAAACTTTCCCCTTCACGCGTCGGTCACTTTCCCCCGGAGGCCCGTCGTGACCTGGTTCATCAACCAGTCACTGCTCTTCATCGTCATCGCATTCCTACTCGGCCTGCTCGTCGGTTACCTCTGGTGGGGCCGTCAGGTGCGCCGGATCCGTTCCCAAGAAACCACCACCACCCCCTCCACCGCGCAGCCGCTGGTCGCCGCTGCGCCGGTCGCCGTTGCGCCGGCCGAGCCCGTCGAGGACGAGGCGTTCGCCGCCGAGCCGCTGCCGGCCGAGCCCGCGGCCGCCGACCCGCTCGTCGACGAGCCTGCCCCGGCGCCGGTCGCCGTGATCGACCCGGAGCCTGAGCCGGTCGTGGAGCCTGAGCCTGTCGCCGCAGTTGCGGCGCAGGACGTTGCGTCCGATGTGGACGACGAGCTGGTCGCGGACGTCGAGTCCGCGTTCGCGGCGGCGCCGGTCGTCGAGAATGCGCCGGCGGCCGACGAAGACCTCGCCCGGATCGAAGGCATCGGACCGAAGATCGCCGCGGCGCTGAAGGCGGCGGGCATCACCACGTTCGCGGCCCTCGCCGACGCCGAGCGGTCCACATTGGAGGATGCGCTCGCGAACGCCAATCTGCGGTTCGCGCCGAGCATCGGCTCGTGGGGCCGGCAGGCACGCCTGCTCGCCGACGGTGACGAGGAAGGCTTCAAGGAGCTGACCGACTGGCTGATCGCCGGCCGCGAGCCCACGGCGAAGCCGTCTGCCGCGCCGCCCGAGGTCGCGGTGGCGCCGGCCGAGCCCGAGGTCGCCCTGGCCGCCGAGCCGGTTGCCGAGCCTGTCGTGGAGCCCGTCGCCGAGGTTGAGCCGGAGCCGGTCGCCGAGCCCGAGCCGGTTGTCGAGCCCGTCGTGGAGCCGGTCGCCGAGGTCGAGCCGATCGTGGAGCCGGAGCCAGTCGTCGAGCCCGAGCCGGTCGTCGAGCCCGTCGTGGAGCCGATCGCCGAGGTCGAGCCCATCGCGGAGCCGGAGCCGGTCGCCGTTGTCGAGCCCGTTGTCGAGCCGGAGCCGGTCGTCGAGCCCGAGCCGGTCGTCGCCGCGGTGGTGGTCGAGGACGGGCCGCCGGACAATCTCCAGCGCATCGAGGGGATCGGACCGAAGATGTCGGCCGCGCTCCTCGCCGCAGGGATTCGCACGTACGCGAAGCTCGCCGACTCCGACGTCGACACGCTGCGCACCGCGATCGAGAACGCGAACCTGCACTTCGCGCCGAGCATCGTCACGTGGGCCCGGCAGGCCCGCCTGCTTGCCGACGGCGAGGAGGAGGCGTTCAAGGAGCTGACCGACTGGCTGATCGCCGGCCGCGAGCCCATCGCGAAGCCGACCGCCAGCAGTGACTCCGGGTCGGTCTGATGGCGGGCACGACGACGACCCGTACCGTGCGGCATGAGCTGCGCAAGGTCAACCCCTGGGTGCCGATCGTGGTCGGTGTCGTGGGGCTGGCCGCGCTCATCGGCGGCGCCGAGGTGCCGTTCCGGCACCACATCGAAGCGGTCCTGACGGATCACACGAAGGTCGCGCTGAGCAACGCCGGGATCGACGCCGACGTGTCGTTCACGGGGCGGGACGGCACGGTCCGCGTCGACTCGGCGGACGAGCAGCGCAAGGCCGAGGACGTCTCCCGCGCCGTCGAGGGCGTGCGGGTCGTGACGGTGATCGCGCCGCCGAAGGTCGAGGTGCCGCCGGCGCCGGTCGCGGTGAAGCTGCTCGTCGACGTTGGCAAGGTCACGCTGACCGGCACGGTGTCCGACGCCGCGGCCAAGTCCGCGCTCAGTGACGCGGCGAAGACGGCGTTCGGCGCCGAGAACGTCCTGGACGAGGTGACCGTCGACGCGAAACGCAGCAGCGACGGCGTCAAGATCGCCGCGCTCGCCCCGGTGCTCACCGCGCTCGGCAAGGAGACCAAGGCCGGCGTCGTCGACCTGCAGGGCGGCACCGTGACCCTGACCGGCACGGTCGTGTCGCAGGAGGTCAAGGACCGGGCGGAGGCGGCGGCGCGCGACGTCACCGGCATCGTGCGCAACGAGCTCGCGGTCGGCGAGGCGAAGGCCGAACAGGTGCAGACGCAGTTGGTGGCGCTGCCGACGGTCGAGTTCGAGAACAACAGCGCGACGCTGACCCCGCAGGGTCAGGCGGTCGTGGCGAACGTCGCGTCGATCCTCAAGGCCAACCCCAGCATCCGGATCAGCATCGAGGGTCACACCGACAGCACCGGCACCGAGGCGCGCAACCAGGCGCTCAGCGAGGCCCGGGCCAAGACGGTCCTGGACACGCTGGTCTCGCAGGGCATCGCGGCGGAGCGGATGAGCTCGAAGGGCTTCGGCGAGTCCCGCCCGAAGGTCCCCGACACCAACGACGCCGCCAAGGCGATCAACCGGCGGGTCGAGTTCATCGTCCAGCAGTAGCCACACACACGAAAGCGGGGCCTCCGACCATCGGAGGCCCCGCTTTTTGTCGTTGCTAGTGGTGCACGGGGTACAGCGGCTCGCGCGTCAGGCTGTCCGCCCGCAGCGACTTCGCCTGCAGCGAGACCGCGGTCGGGTCGGGCTGCGGCAGCGCGTCACAGGTGGCGTCGGGCTTGTCGCCGGCCTTGCGCTTCGGCAGCTTGCCGGTCGCGAGGTAGTCGGCGATCACGTTGTCCACGCACTCGTTCCCGTTGAGCGAGTTGGCGTGCGTGGTCTGGCCGACCTCCGCGAGGAGCGAGCCGTGCGGGAAGCGGCGACGGGCCTCGAGGCTGCCCTCGAACGGCGTGGCCGCGTCCAGCGTCGTGCCGACGAACAGCACGCTCTGGACCTTCGAGCCGTCGACCTTGACCGGCTTGGACACCTTGCCGGGCCAGTACAGGCACGGCGCGTTGTACCAGGCGTTGTCCCAGGTCATGAACGGCGCCTTGAGGAACGTGCGCCAGTTGTCCCGCTCCCAGGTGCTCCAGCTCTGCGGCCACTGCGTGTCGGTGCACTGCACCGCGTTGTAGACCGCGAAGCCGTTGTCGTCACCGGGGGCGACGTAGTTCTCGTACGCCGCGACGATCAGGTCGGTGTTCTTGTCGTTGGCCCAGCCCGCGAACGCCTCGGCCAGCTCCAGCCACGTCGACTGGTAGTACCCGGCGTAGAGGAAGATGTCGGCGAACTCGTCCGGCCCGACCACGCCGCCGGCAGGCGTGCTGCGCAGCTTGTTCTGCTCGGCGTACCAGCGCAGCTCCACCTGGTTGGCGGTCTTGCCGAGGTGGTAGACGTCGTCATACTTGGCGAGCCAACCGAACCAGATCTTCTCGTTGCGCTCGAAGTTCACGTCCTGGTCCAGGTTGGCCTGGTACCAGACCTTCCGCACGTCGACGTTGCCGTCCAGCACCATGCGCCGCACCTGCTTCGGGTGCAGCGTGCCGTAGACCTGGCCGAGGTACGTGCCGTAGGAGAAGCCGTAGAAGTTGATCTGGCTGGCGCCGAGCGACTTCCGGATCGACTCCATGTCGTTGACCGAGTCGACGGTCGTCATGTGATCCAGCAGCGCACCGCCGGCCTTACCGCAGGCCTTGGCGTAGCCCTTGGACCGGTCGAGCCAGGTCTTCTCGATGTTCTGGTTCCACGGGATGTACTCCGGGCGCGGCCCGTTGAAGTAGTCGTTGTCGCACGACAGCGCGGGCACGCTCGATCCGACGCCGCGCGGGTCGAAGCCGATCCAGTCGTACGCCTCGCCGGCCCCGTTGGGCACGAACTCGCCCAGCACCGACAGGGTCAGCCCGGATCCACCGGGCCCGCCCGGGTTGACCAGCATGACGCCCTGGTAGTCCTTCGCGGCGACCTTGGCCTTGATCCGCGAAACGGCAATCTGGATCTTCTTGCCGTTGGGCTTGCTGTAGTCGAGCGGCACATCGAGCAGCCCACACTCCGCGCCACGACGCTGCAGCCCAGGGCTCTCGCACTGCCCCCAGGCGATCTTCGCAGCCCCTGCAGTGTCCCCTGCCGGCGCCGCAGAGGCACTGTTGCTCGGGGCGATGGCCATCATCGTGGCCGCCGCGGTGAAGAGGACGAGCCCCTTCACAGTTCTTTGCTCCACAGATCCTCCCAAAGTTGCCCCAATGGGTGTCTTCGGGCAACTGATTCGGGCAAAACAATGTCACGTTGATCGTTGAGCCCCACGCTGACGCGCGGAAGGCGTACGACCCTTTCCTCCACCCGAGCAACCAGCAACAACGCCAACAGCAGCGACGCGGTACCGTCTCGAACTCCGGCTCACCACCTGATGGAGCGACGATGGACGAGTCAGCCGAGGGGGACCTCGGACGGGGGCCGCACGCCTTGGTCGTCGATCCTGCGTCGGCACCGCCTGGTCGCTCCCTACGGCGCCGCTGGATCACGGTGACACTTGCCGGGGTGGCGGTTCTCGCGGTTGCCTCGATTCCGCTGCTGGATCGGCCGTCCCCGCACAGGCCCCCGGCCGCGGTCGGCGAGCAGCCCTCGGAGTCCGGCTCGCGCACGCCGACCTACGATCCGGCGACAGATCCGACCCGCTTCCCGGTGGTGCACGAGAGCGGCGGCGACGGCATCCAGCGCGGCCCGAGCCAGGCGAAGATCGGCACGCCGTATCCGTTCGACCTGCATGTCCACTGCGGCATCCGGTACGCCGACTTCACTGGGACGTGGTGGATCGCCGACCCGGTCCAGCCGAACTATCACCCCACGTCGAACTACCGCGGCCTGAATTACGTGCTGGGCACCATGACACTGGTCGCCCCCGACGAGGCCCGGTTCGACGGCCCGGCAGAGGACCTGCACATCACGCTCCGCCCGCTGACCACACAACTGGAGCCCTGTGACTGACACCCCGTTGGAGCGGCTCTGCGCGCATCGCGGGGTCGCGGTGCCGGCGCCCGGGCACCTGCTCGACCTGGCGGCGGAGCTGGAGCTGCGCCCAGCCGACCTGCTGACGATCGCCGGCGGTGCGGTGCCCGCCGAATACCTCCCTGCAGACCCCGAGGCAGCTGTGCTGATCGAGTCGTTGCCGGAGCGCCGCCTGAAGGTCGCCCGGGCCGAGGCCGCACGCGACCATGCCCGTTCCCTGGCCAAGCCGCCGGTGGCTAGCGGATCGCCTGGTCTGCCTACGCTCGAGGTGGTGACGTTCGGCGCGGTGTTCAGCCGGCTGATGCAGATCCGGAACATCACCCGCTGGGGCATGGCGTACGCGACGAGCTCCGCCATCAGCACGGTAGCGAAGGTGATGGGCGGCGGTGTACCAGGTCCGGAACGAGTGGCGCTCATGGCCGCGACGCTCTGCCTACGGTCCGACGACGTCGAGGCGATGGCGGCACGAGGGACGCAGGCTTCGCCCCCAGATGCATGGGTCCACGATCACCTGCCGCAGCTGTGGGCGGTCGGCGAGCTGATCCTGGCATTGGTGCCGCTCCAATGCGACCAGATCAAGGCCGTGCTGGCCCACGCCGCAGACTGAGATCGCGCACCGCATGCCGGACATGATCGCCACGGCCCCGCCATGCTGCTGGGGCATGAACGGCACAACCTCAGCGGGCAGGAGAACAAGCTCAGGCAGCGGGGGTCGGCCCCCGCCGTCGCCGGTCACGTGAAGCACCCATGCAGCTTCAACGACTGGGGTCCGGGCCGCTCGCGCATGGGTCAGCCGGCGATGGAGAAGCTCTTGCCGCCGCAGATAGAACGGCATTGCCCTGCTGGATCCCGCTCGGCTTTCCGCCCGAAATCGCGTGAGAGCGAAACCTGGGCGGCTCGGGGGAGACTGAGTATCAGCCCAGTGTTGATCGACTTGCGCGCCCGGGAGGTGTCGATCCGGCGGGTCAAGAAACGTGCATGTGTTTGGTCGGCTCCAGGCAGCTACCCTGATGTCGTTTTCCAGGGCGGGAGGAGCATGCGTGGCAGTCGAAGGGCACATCTTCATTAGCTACGCGCATGCAGATCGTGGGTACGTCGAGGCAGTCGTGGAACACCTGCGCGACCAGGGCTTGACCGTCTTCCACGACGCCGAGATCGCTACCGGCGAGCGATGGGCGACGGTTCTCGAGGAGCGCATTGACACGTGTCGGGCGGTCGTCGTGGTCATGTCGATCGCCACGAAGACTTCTCGGTGGGTTGAAGTCGAACTGGACCATGCCCGCAAACGCGGAAAGCCGATCTTTCCGCTCCTTCTCAGCGGTGAACCGTTGTTTGGAACGGGGCCGATCCAGTACGAGTCTGTTGTCGGTGGACAGTTGCCGTCCAGCAGGTTCGTCGAGTTGCTGCGCACGATCACACCGTCGCCGCCGCACGCATCCGCAGAAGCCGATACACCGCCGTCGGACGGCCGGGACGTGATCCGCCAGCTGCCACCGAGAGCGGCGGATTTTACTGGCCGCGATGATTTGGTCGGCGCCGTGATGGACGCCCTAAAGGCGCGGCCGAGGCCACCGGTGAACCTGTACGGGCTGCCCGGCTCTGGCAAGACCACGATCGCGGTGGAGGTGGCGGCCCGACTCGGTCCGTCACGGGGCGACACGCAGCTCTACTTCGACCTGGCCGCCGACGACGTTGAGGGCTGGCTCGGCCGGGCCCTGGGTCGGCTCGGGTTCACGCAGTCGGAGCTGCCGCCGGGGGCCGCGCTGCGCGGCCAGGAGTTCCGAGACCGGCTGCATCGTCGGCGTCCGCTGGTGTTTATCGACAACGCGACGTCGTCGGCCGATCTGTGGAACCTCTTGCCTGGCCAGTCTGACGCGGTCGTACTGGTGGCGAGTCGGGAACCAATCTATGACCTTCCCGGCATCCGGCAGTTCCCCGTGGAGCCCATGGCCGAGGACGAGGCGGTGGCGTTCCTTCGCGCCGTGTCCGGAAGAGACGAGCCCGATCAGGACAAGGCGGTGCGTGCGGTCGCGCGGATCACCGGATATCTGCCGCTCGCGATCCGGATCGTCGGCGCGCTCATCCGGGCCCGACCGCACTGGGCCTGGTCCGACCTGGTCGACCGCCTTGGTACCGACGGCGGGGCGACGAAGCAGCCGGCGATCCGCCGTGCCCTTGAGGCGGCGTACCGGGATCTAGACCGAGACTCCGCGCTCGGCTTCCGCCTTCTTGGGCTGGCCCCGGCGCCCGACATGAACGTCGGGCTGGCGATGGCGACCCTCGCCGCGGACGGTACGTATCCGCGGGATGTCTTTGACCGCCTTGCCGTCCGCCAACTGCTACGTGTTGAGGGCGACGTGTGCCGGATGCACCGGCTGCTGTGGATGTACGCCAGTGAACTGGCGCTGTCATTGGACTCAGATGAACGCCGAAACGCCGTCGAACGCATGACCGCTTGGGCGGTGCGCACGCTCGACACCACGTACGCCGCATGGCTGAGCAAGTCTTCCAATCGGGCCCCGATTGTCGTTGCTTACGAGCAGCTGGATCTTCCGTTGAGTGAGGTGTATGTCGAAGGCCAGGTCTCATCGGCCGATCTAACGGGCGACCTGGCTGGGATGTGGCAGGCCCGTCAACGACTGGTCCTCGTCGGCGCCGGCGGCAGTGGCAAGACCACGATGGTCAATCATCTCAGCACGCTCGCCGCTCACGCCCGGCTGAACGGGCGCGACACGCTCCTGCCCGTCGTGCTCTTCGCCCGGGACGTGAAGCCCGAGGACGATTATGGCTCCCTGACCGAGCTGCTCGTCCGCAGCCTTCGGCAGCGGGCGGGCGTCGACCTTCCCAGCGAGGTGCTCGACTTCGTTTTCAAGCCGGGCCGCCTCGGCGTGATCATCGACGGCCTCGACGAAGTTGTAGATGAGCCAGCCCGACTCCGCTTGGTGCACGCCATCGAGATATTCGCCCAGCAGTCAGACGCCGCGATCCTCGTGACCACCCGTCCTCAGGCCGACCTGCCGGTGTCGCTTACGGGGTTTGGCACCGCCTTCGTGCAGCCTTGGGACCCGGCCACGGGTCGCGAATACCTACGGCGTCTCGCCGCCCGCCTGCCGATCGATCCCAGCATCGTGAACAGCGGGCTGGCCGAATTGCTCGAGCTGCGAGACACAATCGGAGACCCGCTCGCCCTACAGCTCTTCGCCATGCAATCGAGATGGGGGAACCTGAGAGCGAGATCAGCTACCGCGCTGCTCGAAGCGTATGTCGGTGAGGTACTGACCAGCCGGGAGTTGAGCCGCGTACGGTCGCAGATATCCGTCGACTCCACCCGCAGGCTACTGACGACACTCGCCTTGACCCTGCAAACCAGCGCATCGGACCGGGTATCGGCCCCGATGGAGGCGATCGAGGCGATGGAGCCCAGGTTCGGTCCGCCACTGCGACTCGACCGCTTCGAGCGCCAACAAGTCCTTGAAACCGTGGCTCGTCGCAGCAGCGCGCTCCACATGTATGAGTTCGCCGATGGACAGGTTCGGGTCAGCTTCTCCCACACGGCGTTCCGGGAGTACCTTGCTGCGTCGGCGCTGCTGGATCCGGACTGGCCGGCGCCGGCGATCGTGGACCTCTTCGGCCGGCACAACCGCGATGCAAGCTGGACGTCGGTCCTGCTCGCCTTCGCGGAGCTGGTTGCGGGAGGGTCGACAGGTCGAGACTCGGCAGCCTGGACGGCGCTCACCGAGCTGGTCGGGCGCTATCCCGACCAGCTCCCTCACCAGCTGCGAGAGGCGGTAGGCGATCCCGACTCTGACTGATCTCGTTGGTGGCCCAGGCCGAATAGGGAGATCCATTACTGCGGGGCTGCCCGCGTGAGTACGGACCGCAACGTCCGCGACCACGCTCGGCGGCCCCGGCGCTGGCCTGTTGGCTTTGCCTGGATGACGGGGATGCGGCGGGGCGGCCTCCTCCGGAACCCAGAGACCCCGGCTGGAGGCTTCGCCGGAGGCAAAGAGCGCAACTACACACGAGGATGGCAGGGAGCGCAGCGACCGGTGTCCGTGGGGGCGACGGTCTGCACCTCGTCGGACCGTGGAACGGAACAGATTGTTGAGCGTCGGATCGGACGCTAGAAGTCTCGTTGTTCGATGACTAGCGTCACGTCTCCCCCCGGCGCGGTCGGACCAATATGCATACAGACTCAACTCGCGCGCTGGCCCATCTGATCCTCCGTTGACCTGTGCACTGCCTCGGCACCACACATGGTGCGGCAGCACTGACATCTGCGACTGTGTCCCTACGCCAAGCAGCGGTGCCGACGTTTCTTGGGCAGAAGCCCACTAAAGAAGCCGACCGTTATAGCCAGCTTCCATTAGAGACAAGTAGGCTTCGTTAACGCTTCGGGACATTTCTTGACGAACCGAAAATCCTCGATCTGCATAAACCTCTACTCGCTGCGTGTCCCCCACCAGCATGTTGATGACCGAGGACGGCGATGCTGCACCAAGTGCCGCAGGCAGCCAGTTCGAGGTGGCGATGATGGCTGCGCGCAGCGCAGGAGTCTGCCGCGCGCAGCGCAGGCAGTGCGACGCGCAGCGGAGCATGGGGGGCTGCGGGGTGGGAACCCCCCGCCCTGCGGCGAAGCCGCAGAGCCAGGTTGTGGGCCGCCAGGGACTCGAACCCTGAACCTACGGATTAAAAGTCCGCAGCTCTGCCATTGAGCTAGCAGCCCGCGGAGACAGGTTACCTTGTCGCCCGCCCACAGCACGCGGGTGTTTCCGTCCGTGGTGTCGTGGCAGGTCAGAGCGGGATCAGGTACAGGATGAAGCCGCGGTTGACGGCCACCTGGTCATACAGGCGGCGGGCGGTCGCATTCGACTCGTGGGTCGACCAGTAGACGCGGTTGCAGTGCTGCGTGCGGGCCCAGTCGGAGACCGCGGCGATCAGCGCTCTGGCCACCCCCTTGCCGCGGGCTTCCGGGGCGGTGAAGAGGTCCTGCAGGTAGCAGACGTCATCCGTGGTGGTGCTGGCGTGGGTGAGGAAGTGGGCGATTCCCACCAGCTGCCCGTCGAGCTTCGCGCCGAGGGCGTGGATGCGGGTGTCCTCCTGGAAGCCGGCCCACGCGATGTCGAACCGGTCGGCTGGCAGGACCCGCTCGTAGAACGTGTTGTACCCGGTGAACAGGACCTCCCAGGCGGCACGGTCCGCGGCGTCCAGCTTCGCGACAGTGATCATGAGAGCTGACCCTATCGACCGGGAGAGGTCGATGAGAAGCTGTCCGGCGTGGCGGTGACGGAGGATGCCGAGGAGACGATCACCGGTGAGGTGCGTCTGCTGGCGATGCTGCTCGGGGCGGTGCTCGGGACGTGGATTGCGTGGACGAGTCCGCAGCATGGGCATGAGCCGCGGTGGGTGTTGTTCGCGGTGCTGGCGGCGGTGCTCGGGGCGGCCAGCGGGGAGGCGTTCGGGTTCGGGGCGGCGCGGTGGCGGGACCTCGGCACGGTGCACCGGGTCCGGTTGTTCCACGTGCTGCACCTGGTGCTCGCGTCGGTGGCGGTGGCGGTCGGGTTGGTGGCGGCCACGCCGTACGTGCTCGGCGAGCAGGGGCTGACGAGTCGCGGGCTGGCGTTGTCGGCGATTGCGATCTGTGGGGCGTTGCCGTCGGCGGCGACGCTGGGTGCGGTGCAGCGGGTGGCGCGGCGCAGGATCGAGGGGTCGCCGGGGCAGCAGCTCAACACGTTGTTGAGCCTGCGGCGGCTGGTGAGCCGGCTGCTCAACCAGCTCGGGTTCCTGGTGCTGCTGGTCACGCTGGTCAACGGTGCGGCGACGGGGTGGGGTGCGGAGCTGCCGAAGGCGGCGGTGCTGTTCTCCGGGGCGGTTGCGTCGTTCGTCGTCGGCGTCATGTACGTGCCGGCGAGCACGACGCTGCGGCGCCGGTGTGCGTTGTTCGTCGACCGGCACTTCCCGCTGACGGAGGTGGCGCTGGAGGACCTGGTCGACAAGGCGGAGGAGCGCGCGAAGCTGGAGAAGCTGCTCGGCATCGATCAGACGACGTTCGGGGAGCTCCGCAGCGGCCTGGTGATCATCAGTCCGTTCGTGGTGAGCGCACTCGCCGCGATCATCCCCACCAAATTCTGAAAAGGGGGCCCCGGGACGGGACCCCCTTTTGCGAAGTAGAGCGTCAGTTCGAGGCGTAGGTACCCTCGGCGAACGCGGCGTCGAAACGGGCCTGCAGGGCGTCGAGCTGGTGGAACTCGCTGGACGACGCGGACTCGGAACCCTCGGCGGCGAAGATGTGGTCGGCCTCGGCCTCGCTGTGGTCGTAGGAGGTGAAGTCCGACTCCTCGTAGTGCCCGCCGTTCGGGTCGGTGTACTCGACGTGGTGGCCCTGGTCGAAGGACGTCGACTCGGCCGACGCGTGGTCCTGCTCGTACACGCCGAACTGCGACTGGTAGTCCTGCTCGCTGGCGTCGACCTCGTGGACCTGGTCCAGGGCCTCGTGCTGCTCGCCGGTCTCGAACTCGCCGTACTCGCTCATGTCATTTCCCCTTGTTGTGAAAGCTACGGTTTATGTGGTGTTCGGTGCGCTCTTGCGATGTGCTGAACACTACGGACCTTGGTGGAAGGTCAAATCCCGGAAACGTGCCACGAGAGGAACTGCTGAAGATGCGGGTAAGCGAGCTGCTGATCGAAGGGTTCGGACGGCTGCCGGACCTCGTGGAGAGCGCGGTCGAAGGGCTGAGCGCGGAGCAGCTGCGGTGGGCGCCGGCGCCCGGCGCGAACACGATCGGCTGGCTGGTCTGGCACCTCACCCGGGTCCAGGATGATCACGTCACCGACCTGATCGACGGCGCGGAGCAGCTGTGGGTCAGTGGCGACTGGGCGGCGCGGTTCGGGCTGAAGCCGGACCCCGACGACACCGGCTACGGGCACACCGCGGCGCAGGTCCTGGCGGTGCACCCGGACGGTCCGGAGGCGCTGATCGGGTACTTCGAAGCGGTGTCGGCGCGGACCCTCGAATGGCTCGCGACCCTGACCGAGCAGGACCTGGACCGGGTCGTCGACGAACGGTGGGACCCGCCGGTGACGCTCGGGGTGCGGCTGGTCAGCGTCCTGGACGACGACACCCAGCACGCCGGCCAGGCGGCATACGTGCGCGGCCTGATCCCCTAACCAAAAAACCTGACCGGCAGCCGGGAGAACCTGAGAGGCACCCCCGGAACGTCGCGGAGGACACACGGCCACGGACGCGAAGTGGTGGTGTACTTGATCTGCACGATCCACACTCTGATCGGGAGATGTAGATGGACGAGCGTGCACAAGGACGTCACCGCGTCGTGGTCGTGGGCGCGGGGTTCGGTGGGTTGTTCGCCACCAAGGCGCTGAAGAACGCGCCGGTCGACGTGACCCTCATTAACGGCACCGCCTATCACCTGTTCCAGCCGCTGCTCTACCAGGTGGCCACCGGCATCCTGTCCGAAGGCGAGATCGCGCCGCCGATCCGGGAGATCCTCAAGCGGCAGGACAACGCGAAGGTGCTGCTGGGCACGGTCACCGAGATCGATCCGGAGGCGAAGACCGTCACCGCGGTCGCTCCCGGCACCAGCTACACCGTGGAGTACGACACGCTGATCGTCGCCGCGGGCGCGTCGCAGTCCTATTTCGGCAACGACAAGTTCGCCGAGTTCGCGCCCGGCATGAAGAGCATCGACGACGCGTTGGAGCTGCGCGGCCGGATCTTCGGCGCGTTCGAGCTCGCGGAGCTGGAGTCCGACCCGGCCGCGGTCGAGCGGTGGCTGACGTTCGTCGTGGTCGGCGCCGGCCCCACGGGGGTCGAGATGGCCGGTCAGATCGCCGAGCTGGCCCACCGGCACCTGCCGGGGCAGTATCGCAACATCGACCCGAAGCAGGCGCGGATCATCCTGGTCGACGCGCTCGACACGGTGCTGTCGACGTTCGGCGACCACCTGTCGACGAAGGCGCTGCGCCAACTGCACAAGATGGGCGTCGAGGTCGAGCTCGGCACGAAGGTCGTCGGCGTCGACGAGACCGGCATCGAGGTCGAGACCCGCAACGGTCATCAGCGCATCGAGTCGATGACGAAGATCTGGGCCGCGGGCGTGGCCGCGCCGTCGCTGTCGACGCAGCTGGCGAAGGCGACCGGCGCGTCCACGGACCGTGCGGGGCGGCTCGAGGTCAACCCGGACTGCACGGTGCCGGGCCACCCGGAGATCTTCGCGATCGGCGACATGATGGCCCTCGACCGGCTGCCGGGCGTGGCGCAGGTCGCGATCCAGAGCGGCCGGCACGCCGCGGGGCAGATCAAGAAGCGCCTCGCCGACCAGCCGACCGGGCAGCCGTTCAAGTATTTCGACAAGGGCAGCATGGCGACGATCTCCCGCTTCTCGGCGGTGGCGAGCGTCGGCAAGCTGCACTTCTCCGGGATCATCGGTTGGTTCATGTGGCTCGCCGTGCACCTGCTGTACCTGGTCGGCTTCAAGAACCGGGTCACCGCGGTCATGCACTGGTTCGTCAGCTTCATCGGCCGCGGCCGCTCGGAGCGGGTCGCCACGTTCCAGCAGGTCTTCGCGCGGCGCGCGCTGCAGGAGTACCGGCAGCACCTGCCCTGACCACTAGGGTGGCGGGGGTGGCAGCGTGTCCCGAGCAGACCAGCGATGGTCTCTCCGGGGTAACCCCGGGGACGCAGGATTGAGCACGGCAGCGCATCGCCGGCGCGCCCCCGCGCTTCGCGCGAGTCGGCGCAGGCACGACCGGGATTCGTCGGGGCACGCTGCCCGCGTCGTCGCCGGTGCGCTCGCCGACGCGTTCCTGACCGTCGAGTGGGCGCGCGGGCCGCTGCTCGACGTCGGCTACGAGGTGCTGGGCCGCCGGCCGCGGTGGCTCGGCCCGGTCGTCACCGCCGTCCTGCGGGCCTACCGGGAGGCGCCCGCGGACCGGCCCCGGGAGCTGGCCGAGTTCATCAGCGCGCCATCCCGCCAGCCGGTCCGCGTCCGCCGGGCGACCGCCACCCGCACCGTGCGGCAGCGGTGGGACTCGCCGCGCATCGACGACCTGGCGGCGCTCGCGGAGTTCCTCGACCTTGACCCGGACGAACTGGACTGGTTCGCCGACCGTCGCGGGATCAACCGGAAGCACGCCGACAACACGGTGCGGCACTATTCGTACACCTGGATCGGCGACAGGCTCATCGAGGCGCCGAAATCACGGCTCAAGGCGATCCAGCGCCGCGTGCTCGACGAGGTGCTCGGGCCGTTGCCGGTGCACGCCGCCGCGCACGGATTCGTCCCTGGGCGCTCGGTGCACACGTTCGCGGCGCCGCACGCCGGGCAGAAGACCGTGGTGCGGCTCGACCTGCGCGCGTTCTTCACCAGCATCACCGCCGGGCGGATCTACGGCCTGTTCCGCACCGCCGGTTACCCGGAGCCGGTCGCGCACGCGCTGACCGCGCTGTGCACCACGCGGACCCCGCACGCGGTCTCCGGCCGCATCGAGCACCGCACCCCGCACCTGCCGCAGGGCGCGCCGACGTCGCCGGCACTCGCGAACCTCGTCGCGTTCCGCCTCGACCGTCGGCTCGCGGGACTTGCGGCCCGGTTCGGCACCACCTACGGCCGCTACGCCGACGATCTCGCGTTCTCCGGCCGGCTGCGGTACCCCTACCGCCTGGTCGAAGCCGTCGGCGCGGTCGTTGCGGACGAGGGGTTCCACGTCAACCCGGCGAAGACCCGCGTCCGGGGCAGCGGCGACCGGCAGCGGCTCGCCGGCCTCGTCGTCAACGCGCACCCAGCGATCCCCCGCGACGACTACGACCGCCTGCGTGCCGTGCTGCACAACGCCGCCCGCGACGGTCTCGACGCCGCCAACCGCGACGGGCACCCGGATTTCGCGGCCCACCTTGCCGGCCTGGTTTCGTGGGCCTCGCACGGACACCCGGCGCGAGCGGCGCGCCTTCGACGCCTGCTGCACGCCGCACTCGCGTGAACAGAAGCATGAACAGAAGAAGGGCGCCCCAATTCCCCCCGGGGCGCCCTTCTGGTCTTTCGTGATCAGCAGCTCAGCGAGCCCGCTCCGACGCCCACGCCGAGGATGCCGACGAAGCGCTGGTACGCCGCCACCCGGCTCTGCACCTGCACGGGGTTCCGTCCACCGCACTCGAGGCTGCCGTTGATGCTGCGGATCGTCTCGCCGAACCCGGCGCCGTTGACCATCGCGTTGTGCGGCGTCATCGTGCCCGGGCCGGTAGACGTGTTCCAGTACCAGAGCCCGGTCTTCATCGCCACGGCCGGATCGGTCTGCACCAGGTTCGGGTTGTGCAGCAGGTCGATGCCGAGCGCGTCACCGGCGGCCTTGTAGTTGAAGTTCCAGCTCAGCTGGATCGGCCCGCGACCGTAGTAGGCGGCCTGCCCGGCGGGGCACCCGTACGGCTGGCTCGCGTCGCAGTAGTGCGGGTAGTTGGCGGTGTTCTGCTCGACGATGTACACCAGCCCGCCGGTCTCGTGGTTGACGTTCGCGAGGAACGCGGCCGCCTCCTGCTTGCGCACCGCGTCCGTGCCGGTCTTCGCGAACGCCGGATACGCGCTCAACGCCGCAACGAGGCCGTTGTACGTGTAGAACGGGTTCCTGTTCGGGAACATCTGGTTGAACTGCGCCTCGCTGACCACGAACGCCCCGTTCGTCGGGGGATTGGTCGTCGGGTTCGTCGGCGGCTGCGTCGTCGGGTTCGGCTGGCCGTTGCAGGTGTACGGGTCCCAGTACCAGGTGCTGATCGTCGGGCTGTAGCCCGGGTTGTCGTGCTCGGCGACGTAGTACTTGCCGTCGGTGAACTTCACGACGTCACCGGTGACGTAGTTGCGACCCTGCACCCAGGCCGGGAAGCTGCACCCGCCAGCCGTCCCGGTCTGCGTCGGCGGCTGCGGGGTGCTCCCGCCGCACGCGCCCTGGTCCTGCCAGACCCCGGTGGTGCCGGGCGGTGCCTCGTTCTGCGTCCACCACTTGGCGAGGAAGTTGTGGCCGTTGCGGGACACGGTGGCGCCCCCGGTGTAGACCGCCGACGACTGCCACGCGACCGCGCAGGTGGCGGCCGACGCCGGCAGCATGTTGAAGACGGCGACGACCCCACCGGCGACGGCGGTCGCGGCGAGCATCGCCAGCAGGCGCACTCTGGACACCTGATCACTTCCGTTCAGATCGACACTGGTCCCTCATACGACCAGCCGAACTGACCCCGGAGCGCCGGCAACACCTATTTATGAAGAAACTTTACGGTTTCCCTAACGTTCGGCCCCGGAGGCCCTGTGCGGCCCGGCGCTGGGCGGCGCGGCTTGGCGCGGCCCGGCGCGGCCCCGTCGCAGGACTTCGGGCATTTGTGGGCATTCAGTACGCCACCAAACAGCCGCAACCGAATTGCGGGATTTGCGCGATTGACGGCATTCCACCGCATCTGGAACGTGACACTGCGCGATCGGCAGGTTGCGTAGAACAATGGACGCGGCGAAGCGGTTCCGGAAGCGTGAAAGTATTATAGTGATTTCTATCACGTCGATGTCTTTCGGAATGCTTAGGCGACCTGCTGGAGTGCCACCGTTTCGAGAGGCGCGTCACCACAACCACACAATCGGTGCGCTGCGCAGGCGAACCGCCCTGAGTAGGCTAGCCGTCGGTCTCGTCCGACAGGCACTGCTTCCCGCGGCGCCGGGCGCGACTGCCGCCTAATTGCCGGCTCGACACCGGCGAATCGGGGACCCAACCGTAACTGGGGTGAATCCGCGGGCAACCGCGGTAGGGATTGTTCCGTCCCGAACCCGTCAGCTAACCCGGTCGGCGGCCGACGGAAGGAACAACGAGCCAGATGTCATCACGACATCCCGGATGGCGGATCTTCGCCGTCCTGATGACGGCCGCCGTCCTGAGCGGGATGGTTGCCGCGCCGGCCGCCGCCGAGCCGGGAGACGACACCGGCGACGAGGGTTCGAACGCGACCCTCGCGCAGGTCCTCGACGAGAGCACCCGCGGTTGGATCGAGGCCAAGGACAAGTTCGACGCCTCGGTCAAGAACCAGGCCGATCTCACCGCCAAGCTTGCCGCCACCGAGGCCGAGCTGGCCAAGGTCACCGAGCAGGTGTCCGCGATCGCCGTTGCGGCCTACCGGACGGGGCCGCTCACCACGTTCGTGGCGCTGATGGACTCGGGGAGCCCGACCGGATTCGCGGAGCGGGCCGGCTCGATCGACGAGATCGCCCACCACAACGACAACCTGCTGCGCGACCTCAACCAGCTGAAGAAGGACCAGGCGGCGCAGAAGGCCGCGCTGGAGGCCGAGGTCAAGCTCCAGCAGGAGCAGGTCGCCGTCATGGCGACGAAGAAAAAGGAAGCCGAGAAGGGGCTGGCCCAGGCGGGCGGCCCGAGCAACGGCTTCGTCTCCGCCAACCTGCCCCTCGCGCAGCCCTCGCCGCGCAACGCGAGCGGTGGCTGGTCGGCGGAGTCCTGCAAGACCAAGGACCCCACCACCAACAGCGGCTGCATCACGCAGCGCACGCTGCACGCGATGCAGCAGGCGCAGGCGGCCGGCTTCAAGCGGTTCGTCTCGTGCTTCCGGCCCAGCGGGCCGTATGAGCACCCGAAGGGTCGTGCCTGCGACTTCTCGGTGCAGTCGAAGTCCGGCTTCGGCGGGGTCGCCGCCGGCGAGGACAAGGTCTACGGAGCCAATCTCGCGACCTACTTCGTGAAGAACGCGGACCGGCTCGGCGTCATGTACGTCATCTGGTTCAAACAGATCTGGACACCCGCGGTCGGCTGGCACCACTACAGCGGCGTCGGCGGGGATCCCTCCAGCGACCACACCAACCACGTGCACCTTTCGGTCCTCTGAGACCTCACGTCTGCGAGCGGCCGGCCGATAGGGCAACTGTCGACCGGCCGACGCAGGTGAGGGGAATTCTCGTGAAGCACCGACTCGTGACGCGCAGCGACTTCGACGGTCTGGTGTGTGCCGTCCTGCTGCGTCACTTGGACCTCATCGGCGACATCACGTTCGTGCACCCCAAGGACGTCCAGGACGGCGCGGTCGAGGTCGGCCCGAACGACATCCTGACGAACCTGCCGTATGCGCCGGGCGCCCACCTCGTCTTCGACCATCATCACTCGGAGACGCTGCGCAACACCGGCGAGAAGGACAACCACATCATCGACGCCGAGGCCCCGTCGGCGGCCCGGGTCATCTACGACCACTTCGGCGGCGCCGGACGCTTCCCGAACGTGTCGGACGAGCTGATGGAAGCGGTCGACAAGGCCGACTCCGCCCAGTACGACATCGCGGACATCCTGCAGCCGGTCGGGTGGACGCTGATGAACTTCCTCATGGACAGCCGCACCGGCCTGGGCCGGTTCCGCCAGTTCCGGATCTCCAACTACCAGCTGATGATGCAGCTCATCGACGCGTGCATCGATCATCAGGACGTCGAGGAGATCCTGGCGCTGCCGGACGTGGCGGAGCGGGCCGAGCTCTTCCGCGAGCAGCAGGAGCTCTTCGTCGACCAGCTGCGCCGGGTCAGTCACGTCGAGGGCGACGTGGTGATCGTCGACCTGCGCGACGAGGAGCTGATCTTCGCCGGGAACCGTTTCATGGTGTACGCCCTGTTCCCGGACGCTCGGGTCTCCATCCACGTGATCTGGGGCAAGCAGAAGCTCAACACCGTCTTCGCGGTGGGCAAGTCGATCCTGGACCGCAGCTCCCCGACCGACATCGGCTCGGTGATGCTGCAGTACGGCGGCGGCGGGCACCTGGCCGCCGGCACCTGCCAGGTGCCGCACGACGAGTCGGAGCGCGTCCTGCAGGAGATCATCGCCAAGGTGGGCGCACCCCGAGCCGCGGCGATGAGTTCCGGCGCCTCCTGACGTACACCTCATATGACCTTCACCATTGCGCTGCCGATCGCCGACCGGTCCGCCTCCCACGCCTTCTACCGCGCCGTCCTGGACGCCGAGCCGTTCGGCCCGCCGGGCGGTGACGGGCTGCCCGAGCCGCTGCAGTTTCCGGTCGCCGACGGCGTCAGCCTGATGCTGGTGCCCACCGACGGCTTCGGCTGGGTGATCGGCGACCACCGGGTGGCGCCGGCCGGGACCAGCGAGTGCGTCCTGAACCGGTCGGTGCCGGCGCATGCGGACGTGGTCGCCGTCATCGAGCGGGCCCGGGCCGCCGGCGGCCGGGTCGTCACCGAGCCCGCCGACCAGCCGTGGGGCTACGCCGGGGCGTTCGCCGACCCCGACGGCCACCTGTGGATGGTCATGCCGGCACCCGACGAGGGCTAAAGCATCTCGGTGTCGCGGAGCAGCCGCCAGAGGCCGGCGCCGTCTGGGGCGCGCAGCCAGCGCTGCGCGGCGCTCGCGTCGGACGGCAGCCGGCGGGTGCTCTCGACCGGGGTCGGGAAGCCACCGGCGAGGACCGCCTGCGTCGGGGACAGGTGCCGGATCGCGACGGCGGCCACGCTGTCAGGGTGTTCGGCCACGAACTCCGCGTAGATCTCCGGGTCGTGCTGGCCGTCGTCGCCGACGAGCAGCCACCGGATGTCGGGGAACTCCTGCGCCAGCCGGGCCAGGGACGCGCGCTTGTGCGCCTGCCCGCTGCGGAAGAACCGGTCGGGCTGCGGACCCCAGTCGGTCAGCAGGAGCGGGCCCGCCGGGTACAGGTGGCGCGACAGGAACCGGGTCAGGGTCGCCGCGACGTTCCAGGCGCCGGTCGACAGGTAGAAGACCGGAGCGCCGGGGTTGGCGTTGACCAGCCGCTCGTAGAGCACCGCCATCCCGGGGACCGAGGCGCGCGCGTGCTCGTCGAGGACGAACGTGTTCCAGGCGGCCAGCAGCGGCCGCGGCAGGGTCGTGACCATGACGGTGTCGTCGACGTCGGAGACGATCCCGAAGCGCACGGACGGGTCGATGATCCGCACCGGCGCCTCGACCGGGGCGCTGTCCTCGCTCTGCAGCGTGACTGTGGCCCAGCCGGGGGCAAGGTCGGCCTCGATGACGGTGTCGATGAAGCCGCCCCGGTCGCAGCGGACCTCGCAGGTCCGGTCGCCCGCGGTGATGCGCACCGGCGCGTTCGCCACGGACACGGCGGTGAACGAGCGCCAGCCCCGCAGCTTCTTGAGGCGCCGGCCGGGCTTCGGGTCCAGGCGGCCGAGCAGGACCCGGCCGAGGACGCGGACCCACCCGGGACCGCCGTAGCCGGTGTACGGCGTGACGGCGACCTTCCACCCGCGCAGCCGGAGCCGCCGCTCCAGCACGTCGTGGAAGGCGTCCTCGATGCGTGCGGCGCGGTGCAGGCGGACCGGACCTGACGGGGTCAACGACACGCGCTCACCCTGTCACAGCACCTACGCCACCGCACCATCACACGCACGGTGACGGTTACACGACGGTGGCATGAAACCGTGAGCCCGAACACTTTGGACGCTTCTAGCGTTGGTGTTATCAGGAACACACACCAAGGGGTGCGAGATGGCAATCACGACATTCGAGGCGGTGCGGGCCGAGGCACTGTTCGTTTCCAACCTGCAGTGCTCACAGGCGCCGAAGAGCGACGAGATCCGCACGGCGGTGGCGACGACGTTGCGGCGGGTCGGCATCAAGGGCTGCGCGGCCCAGGTCGCCGGCGAGTTCGGCGATCACCCGGACACGGCGGTGGCGCGGATGGCGTGGGCCCTCGCGCTGGTCCGCTCGACGTACCCGGCCCGGCGCAACGCGCCCCGGTCGGCCCGGCTGCTCGCACGCAGCGCTTGAAACGCGCGGCACATGGGTATCGCCCGCTCATGCAGGAACTTCACGTCTCACTCGACGACGCTCAGCTCAGCCCGGCGGCGCAGAAGCTGCAGGAGCCTCTCGAAGCCCAGCTGAGCTCGGCGTTGCAGCGCGCCGCCGAACAGCTCGCGCAGGACTACCACGGCGAGTCGGCCGCCGAGGTCAGCGCCCGGTTGCTGGAGATCGCCAGGTCGAGCCTCCACCCGGACATCGCCGCCGCCTTCCGGCCGGACCCCGCCGAGCTCGACCGGGCCGCCAGAGCGGTCATCGAGTCAGCCTCACCGGGCCGTGAGTGATTTTCACGAAATGCCCTGATTGCGCAACTCAACCGCTCCACACTGAGGTCCTACCGCCGCAAAACCCTGGAGGACAGCCGTGGAGCAGCACAAACTCACGATCGATATGAACGAGGCCACGATCGAGCAGCTGCGCGACCACCACTTCGCGCTCTTCGGCCTCCACGCGATCGCCACCTCGGCGAGCGGCGCCCCGACCATCTGGCTCTCCGTGCACTACCTCGAACGCCATCTCGAGGTCACGTGGCAGGAGACGTACTCGATGTTCACGGCCCGCCACTCGACCATGGCACCGAGCACGAAGGTGGTGCCGACGCACAACTACCCGGCGCCGCTGGGCAGCGTCCTCACGGTCGCCGGCAACGACGGCGCGGGCATCGTCACGCCGGGCGGCCCGGCCGGCCACATGGAGATCGACAACACCGGGCGCGTCGAGCTCGGCGCCGGCCTGTGCATCCACGACACCCACGGCATGTACCAGCCGGTCGGCATCTTCGACCTGATCGACGTGGATCTCTTCCAGCCGATCCCGAAGGTCGCGTTCTTCTTCTCACCGATCCCGCACATGGCCGGCGAGGTCGCCACCCGCGCACTCGGCCCCGGCATCCTGCTGGACTACGCCAAGTCCGGCAGCCGCAGCTTCTCCGTCGAGTACAACCTGCACGACGGCTGGTCGGTGGAGAACCGCCCCTACGCCAAGGCGATCGCGGCCAACGAGCCGCTCAACCCGCTGCTGCTGGTGCGCTCCTCCGCCCTGCAGGCCCTGGCGATGCAGCGGCAGCGCACCACCGCCGCCGTCACCGGCACGATCAGGCGTTGAGCACCCAGTCGACGCGGTGCGCCTCGGTCGGGTCGGGCGTCTCCCAACGCCCGACCATCCGGTCGACGACACCGTCCGGCACCGGTCGCGGGCGGGCCCGGTTGCGCCGCCGCATCACCTCGGGCGGCGCCTCGACGCTGACGATCTCGACCCTCCCGCCGTAATCCGCGACCAGCCCGATACACCTGGCCCGCAGTTGCCGGGTCAGGTTCGTCGCGTTCCAGACGAACGGCGTGCCGGCCCGCAGCAGCACCTTGGCCTGGTCGGTCGCGGCGGCGATCACCGGCCCTTGGTCGTCGGTGGGTTTGACCCGCAACCGCTCGCGCCAGTCGTCGAGGCTGACCACCGCCACGCCCGGCCGGTTGGCGGCGATCCAGTGATCCTTCCCCGATCCGGGCAGCCCCGACATGACGGTCACGGTGACCTTGGTGTCGTCGTACGCCGCGTAATCCGCGACCCGATCCAGGCTCCGGAAATAGGTGAACCTGGCATGCTCCGACGGGAACCGCCGAGGCTGGTCGAGGCAGCCGTCGTCGGCGGCGTACTGGAGAAAGAGCGCGACGTTGTCGAGCATCTCCGTGGCGTCGGCGCAGACCCGCCCGAGAATGTCGGCGGTGGCGAGCAGCCCAAGGTCGTCGTTGCGGGCGAGCAGGCTGACCCGGTGGATGATCCGGTCGAGGTCGCCGCGCGGCCGTTCCAGGGCCCAGAACGGCACCTGATGGTGGCGGATCAGCGCGGCCACGTGCTCCCGCCAGGCGATCGGCACGCCGGCCTCCCACAGCACCCGCCGCGCGATGAGGTCGCCGCGGCGGGAGTGCCCGTGCGCGGTGATCCGGCCGTCGCCCTCGACCTGGGTGCAGTCCGGCTTCGCCACGTCGTGCAGCAGCACCGCCGCGAAGAGCCGGACCCGCTCACCGGCGGCCCGCTCCCGCCAGGCCGGCAGCGCCACGAGGGCCTCGCACGCCATCCGCGTGTGCGTGGCGACGTCCCCTTCGGCGTGGTGCACGGCGTCCTGCGGCACCCCGTCGAGCCGGCGCACCCAGTCGAACGCGGCGTGGATCTCCGGCCACGGCACCGACCACGCCGGCCCGTCCGGGCAGAGCCGCTCGAAGACGTTCACCCCCGCACCCGGTTCGCCACGATCGGCCGGTCCTGCCAGTGGCTGCCGGAGTCCAGGATCGCGGTGTGGAAACTGGGCCGCACCCACTTGTAGCGGCCCAGCACCGTGCCGGCGGCCTCGAGCTTCAGGTACAACCCCTCCATGTCCTCCGACATGTCGGTCTCCTTGACGACCTGGTCAGGGTCGGCACCTCCGGCGACGGCCGCCTCCCGCAGCGCGTCGCGCCACCCCGACGTCCGGCAGGTCGACGGCCCGACGAACGCCGTCAGCTCGGCGAGTTTGCCCAGGCGCCCGGTGTACAGCACGGGCACGGAGCTGACCGGCAACCCTTCCAGCAGCTCACGCCGCCGATCGGTGGACAGGAACTCCTCCGCCACCCGGTCGAAGACGTCAAACTCACAGAAATGATGCGGCAGCGCGTCGTAGAAGACGGTGTGTTTCGCGTACAGCCATTCGCCGTACATGACATAGCGGTCGGTGAGGACGGGCTGCAGCTCATACCGCACGGTCGCGGCCCACGCCTTCAACGGCCCGAACTGCTTCTCCCGCGGCCCACCGGTGAGATAGTGCCCCCGCGACTGCAGCAGCAACTCCCCGCCGGCGCCGAAACTCACCGCACAGTTGGCCCCGTCAAGCTTCTCCTCAACGACGAGCACCTGCCCAGCAAGCTGCGCAAACGGCACCTGCGCCAGGTCATGATCCCCCGGCTGCAGCCGCGACCCCTGCAGATGCGGCGTCCTCGGATATTTGCGCAACACAGAGCAGTTGTAGCCGACCCCGATCACCAACGGACACCGGTTTTCCCTCACCGCGACTCCGTGTCGAGGTCATGGGCGTGACGCCGGGACGGATCAGCCAGATCGAGAACCGCAATCAGGCTGCCAGCGTGATGGACAGCTCGCGAGGAACTCCGAACTCCTCGATGATGCCGATGACTTTTGCGAAGAGTTGACAGAAAAAGTTGGAGCCTGTTCGTTGGTGTAGAGATCTCTGTGCCATTTAGGGTGTAGGTGGAGGGTTCGGGCGAGGGAATCCTTGACGTGGATGGCGTGTTCTGTTCAATATTTACGGAACATGTGCAATCCGGCGCTGCCGCCAAGGTGCCGGAGCGACGCCATCCCGCGCCCGCCAGCGCGTCACCGTCGGAGCCGCCACCGATGTTCACTGCAGCCAAGCGACTTGCCGTCCTGACCGCCGCCGCCCTCGTCGGGAGTGTGCTCGTGCCCGTCGCGGCCGGCGCCGCGATCCCGGACTACACCACCGCCGAGGCGGGTAACCCGTTCGTCGACGGGTGGTACGCCGACCCTGATGTCGCCGTGTACAACAACACGTTCTGGGTCTATCCGACGACGTCGAAGGGGTATTCCGAGCAGACCTACCTCGACGCGTTCTCCTCGACGGACCTGGTCAACTGGACGAAGCATCCCAACGTGTTGACCAAGGCCAACGTGTCGTGGGCGAGTTACGCGATGTGGGCGCCGGCGCCGGTGCAGCGCAACGGGAAGTACTACCTGTACTTCGCGGCGAACGACATCCAGAACAACTCTGCGCTCGGCGGGATCGGGGTCGCCGTCGCCGACAACCCGGCGGGACCTTACCGCGACGCGATCGGCAGGCCGCTGATCGGGCAGTTCTACAACGGTGCGCAGCCGATCGACCAGGACGTCTTCATCGACGACGACGGGCAGGCCTACATCTACTACGGCGGCTGGAGTCACGCCAACGTGGCCAAGCTCAACGCCGACATGATCAGTCTCGGCACGTTCAGCGACGGCAGCACGTTCAAGGAGATCACACCGTCGGGGTATGTCGAAGGTTCGCAGATGTTCAAGCGCAACGGGAAGTACTACCTGATGTGGTCCGAGGGTGGCTGGACCGGGCCTGACTACTCGGTGTCCTACGCGATGTCGAGCTCGCCGACCGGGCCGTTCACCAAGCTGGACAAGGTGCTCGCGCAGGACTCGGCGGTCGCCAAGGGCTCGGGGCACAACTCGGTGATCAACGTGCCGGGCACCGACACCTGGTACATCCTCTACCACCGGCGACCGCTGGCCGAGACCGACGGGAACCACCGGCAGCTCGCCTACGACCGGATGACGTTCAACGCCGACGGCACGATCCCGCGCATCACCATGCGGGTGAAGGACAACTTCGCCGACGGCAACGCGCTCGGGTGGAGGACCTACGGCGGCGCCTGGAGCACCGCGAACGGCAAGTACACGGCCGGCAACTCGCTGGGTGGCAAGGCGCAGCTGGACACGAACTTCGGCGACTTCTCCTACGACGCCGACGTCACCGTGACCAGCGGCGGCGGCGACGCGGGCCTGACGTTCCGGGTGACGAACCCGACCGCCGGCACCGACGGTTACAACGGCTACTACGCCGGGATCAGCCCGGCCGGCCGGGTCGTCCTGGGCCGCGCTGCCAACAACTGGACCCAGCTGGGCACCGCGAACCTGGCCGTCACCGCCGGCACCAGCTATCACCTGCGCGTCACCGCGATCGGGTCATCGCTCAAGGTGTACGTCGACGACATGGCCAGCCCGAAGATCAATGTCACGGACGGCACGTACGCGTCCGGTAGTGACGGGGTGCGGGTCTTCAACGCGGCGGCTACGTTCGACAACGTGGTGGTCGGGGCGCCGGTGGGCGCGGGTGTCAACGTCGCGCAGGGCAGGCCCGCCACCGGCAGCGCCGCGTGCGTGGCGGCGGAGGGCCCGGAGAAGGCCGTCAACGGCAGCGTGAGCGGCGGAAACTCCGACAAGTTCTGCTCGTCGGTCGCCGGCGCGTGGCTGCAGGTCGACCTCGGCAGCGCCAGGAGCATCACCCGGTTCGAGCTCGCCCACGCCCAGGCCGGTGGGGAGGCGGCGAGCCTCAACACCAGGGCGTTCACGATCTCGGTGTCCAACGACGGCACGACCTGGACCCAGGCAGTGAATGTGACCGGCAACACGGCGGCGAACACGAGTCACCCGGTCAGCGGTGTGACCGGCCGTTACGTGCGCCTCAACGTGGGTACCCCCACACAGACCAGCGAGGTTGCGACTCGCATCTATGAGCTGCGCGTGTTCGGCTAAGACCCGTGACCGAATCGTCTGTGCGTCGCCGTGCCTCGGTATGGGTTGCCGCGGGTGCCCTCGCCGCCAGCCTCGTCACCGTCATCACGACGCCGGCGACGGCGGCGCCGGGCGACTTCAGCTCCGGCTTCGAGGCCGGCGACGCGCAGCCCACCTGGACCAACAGCGTCGAGAGCAGCGCCGGCGTCGGCGGGTACTGCTGCGGCCTCACCGGCATGGAGAGCGGGACCCGCACCGAGCTCGCGCACACCGGCAGCGCCGCGCTGATGTACTCGGGCGCCGACACCAGCACCACCAGCAGCTACTCCTACAACCGGGTCTTCGACGTCGACATCGTGGTCGGCGCCTCGACGACGCTGTCCTACTGGGTGTTGCCGCAGCGTGGCGGGAACCTCGACGTGGCCGTCGACCTCGTCTTCACCGACGGCACGTATCTGCGCAACTCCGGCGCGGTCGATCAGCACGGGGTGCGGGTCAACCCGCGCGAGCAGGGCAGCGGCTGGGTCCTGAACTTCGACACGTGGAACTACGTCACGTCGGTCATCGGCGCCGCCGTCAGCGGCAAGACGATCGACCGGATCCTGATCGGCTACGACAAGCCCGAGGGCACCGGCACGTTCCGCGGCTACTTCGACGACATCCAGATCAGCGCCGGCACCGGCGGCAACCTCGCCGATCTCGTCGACACCCGGCGCGGCACGAACTCCGACGCGAACTACTCGCGGGGCAACACGTTCCCCGGTGCGACGGTCCCGCACGGGTTCAACTTCTGGACCCCGGTGACCAACGGCAACAACGACGGCTGGCTCTACCAGTACAACGCGGCGACCGTGCAGGGCTTCGCGATCAGTCACCAGCCCAGCCCGTGGATCGGCGACTACGGGCAGCTGCAGATCATGCCGATGACCGGCGGCGTCAAGTCCACCCCCGACGCGCGCAAGTCGATCTTCAACCACGCCAACGAGGTCGCGAAGCCGCACTACTACAAGACCAGGCTCGACACGTACGGGATCACCGCCGAGATCGCGCCGACGGACCATGCGGGTGTCCTGCGGTTCACGTTCCCGGCGGCGTCGGACTCCACCATCCTCTTCGACACGGTCGACAGCGCCGGCGGCTCGATCAGCGTCGACACCGCGGCGCGCACCATCTCCGGCGTCGTCGATCACCGGGGTCAGAAGCTGTACTTCTCCGCGACCGTCGACGCCGCGATCGCCGCGTCCGGTACGATCACCGGGCAGGGCGCGACGAGCTGGATCCGGGTCGCGACCACCGTCAACCAGCAGGTGACCCTGCGGACCGGCACCTCCTGGATCAGCGTCGCGCAGGCCGCGACGAACCGGAACCAGGAGATCGGCGCCAAGAGCCTGGACACGGTGCGGGACGAGGCCGCCGCCCAGTGGGACACGGCGCTGGGCAGGGTCAAGCTCGAGGGCGCGTCCGGCGACCAGCTCGTCACGTTCTACTCGAACCTGTACCGGTCGTTCATGTACCCGAACAACCGCAGCGAGATGGTCGGCGGCGTGCGCAGGTACCTCAGCCCGTACGACGGCCAGCTCCACGACGGTCAGATGTATGTGAACAACGGCTTCTGGGACACCGCGCGGGCCGAGTGGCCGCTGCTGACGCTGCTCGAACCGGGGCGGACCGGGGAGATGCTGGACGGGTTCGTCAACGCCTACAAGACCACCGGCTGGACGCCGAGCTGGTCGGGGCCGTGGAACCGGGCCGCGATGCCCGGCACCAACCAGGATCTCGCGTTCGCCGACGCCTACGCCAAGGGCGTGCGCAACTTCGACTACCAGGCCGCGTACGCGTCGATGGTCAAGAACGCCACCGTGTACTCGCCGTGGGTCAACGGGCGGATGGGGCTGGACGTGTCGACGTTCAAGGGCTACCTGCCCTCGGACGTGCGTGGGGACTCGGCGTCGTGGACCCTCGAGGACGCCACGAGTGACTTCGGCATCGCGCAGCTGGCGCAGGCACTCGGCTACACCGATGACGCCGCATACTTCCGCAACCGGTCCCTCGACTACGTGAACCTGTTCTCGCCGTCGGTCGGGTTCTTCCGCGGCCGGCAGAGCAACGGCGCGTGGCGCACCAGCGACGCCGACTTCAAACCCAACCTGTGGGGCTGCGAGTTCGTCGAGGGCGCGCCGTGGCACTACGCGACGCCGGCGCCGCAGGACCCGCAGGGCATGGCCAACCTCTACGGCGGCCGCGCCCAGCTGTCCACGAAACTCGACGCCATGCTCGCCGCCCCGCGGGACTACCTGACCGGCTGCTACGGCGGCATCATCCACGAGATGCGCGAGATCTACGACACCAACATGGGTCAGTACGCGCACGCCAACGAGCAGACGCATCACATGCTCTACATGTACAACTACGCGGGCACCCCGGCGAAGACACAGAACCAGGTCCGGCGCGTGCTCACCACGCTGTACAACTCGGGCGCCGGCACCGGCAACGGCTACCTCGGCGACGAGGACAACGGTGAGATGTCCGCCTGGTACGTGTTCTCCGCGCTGGGCTTCTACCCGGCGCGGATGGGCACCACGGAATACACGATCGGCGCGCCGCTGCACCCGAAGGCGACACTGACCCTGGAGAACGGGCGGACGTTCACCGTCAACGCGCCCGGGGTCAGCGACACCAACCGGTACATCCAGAGCGCCACCCTCAACGGCGTCACCTACACGAAGAACTACCTGACCCACGCCGACCTCACCGCCGGCGGCACACTGAACTTCGTGATGGGGCCGAGCCCGTCGTCGTGGGGCACCGGCACGAACGACATCCCCGGGTCCATCACCACCGGCACCGCGGCGCCGAAGCAGCTGGTCGACCTGGCGACCGGCGGCACCGTCGCGGTCAGCGGCGACACCGCCGCCGAGGGCCGCGCCAAGCTCACCGATGACTCGTCCCTGACGAAGTGGCTGACGGTCGCGAACACCGCCACCATCACCTGCCAGCTGACCTCGGCGGCGACGGTCACGCAGTACACCTTGACCTCCGCCGACGACCTGCCCGGCCGGGACCCGAAGAACTGGGTCCTGCAGGGCTCCAACGACGGGGTCACCTGGACGACGGTGGACACCCGCACCGACGTCGACTTCGCCGACCGCCGGCAGACGCGGGCGTTCACCGTCCCGGGAAGCACGGCCTATGCGCGGTTCCGGCTGCAGATCACCGCCAACCACGGCGCCGCCGAGACCCAGCTCGCCGAGCTGCAGCTCATCGGCTGAACCCCTTGGCCAGCAGCCACACCGGCCGGTTGCCGGGGGCCGCCCCGGTGCCGGTGGTGGCGGAACCCTACAGCGAGCTCGACGACATCGCCGCCGTGCTGGACGCGGCCGGGGTCGGCGCCGCCGTGCTGGTCGGGGTGTCCGACGGGGCGCGCCGGGCGCTGGCGTTCGCGCACCGGCATCCGGACCGGGTCCGCCGGGTTGTGGCGGTGGGCGGCGCGTTCGGCGACTTCCCGGATCCGGGTCTTGAGGAGTCTGCGGCCCGGCGGCAGATGCACGAGCACTTCGCCCGGATGGGACGCGCCCTGGCCGAGGAGGGCGTGCACGCAGCCGCCGCCGTGGACATCGGCGGGTGGGGCCCCGCGCTCGGCGAGCACGACCGGCGGCTGATGACCGGCCTGCAGGTCGCGAACTCCTACTGGGTGCTGTTGGAGGAGTCCCTCGGCACCGAGCTCGACCCGCCGGTCAAGACCCGCTTCCGGGAACTCACCACGCCGGTCGACGTCGTCGTCGGCGGTCACGACTTCCAGGCCACGCAGTTGTGGGCCCGGCGGCTCGCGGCGCAGGTGCCCGGCGCCACCCTCACGGTCATCCCCGAGGGTGATCACTTCCCGATGCTGTCGGCGCCCAGCCAGTTCGAGGGCGTCGTGCGGGAGGCGCTGCGGCAGGCAGGCATCGCGAGCTGACCGCCAGGGGCCAGCTCGCCGGGTGGCACCGCCGGCTAGCGGGGCGTGCGGTCGTCGCGGTCCGGGGTGTGATCGGTCGGGTCCGCGTCGTCGTGCTCGGGGAGGTGCACGCCGGCGAGCTCGTGCTGGAGGGCAGTGAGGTCGGTCGGCGGGGTGAAGTATTTCAGCTCCCGGGCGATCCGCGTCTGCTTGGCCTTGGCCCGTCCACGTCCCATGTCGGCTCCCCGTTTCCCGTGCGCCGAGGGGCGGTGGCAGTGCCGCGCCCGGCGTCGTGACAACTTGAATTCATCCTCGTGCCCGACACGGTACATCCCCGCCGCTGGTGTCGTCTGCCGGCGATGAGACAAGAGTCCGAAGACACTGTTTTGCGACGGGTCAGGCGACCCCGCCGTTGACATAGATCGTCTGCCCGTTGATCCAGCGCGCGGGCCCGGCCAGGGACGCGACGACCTCGGCGATGTCCTCCGGGGTGCCCAGGCGCTCCATCGGGTTCATCTTCGCCGTTCGCTCGATCGTGGCGGCGTCCTTGCCGTCGAGGAACAGGTCGGTCGCGGTCGGGCCGGGGGCGACGGCGTTGACGGTGATGTCGCGCCCGCGGAGCTCCTTGGCGAGGATCGGGCTGATCGCCTCGACGGCGGCCTTGCTTGCCGCGTACGCCGAATAGGTCGGCGCCGACAGGCGCGTGATCGAGGTGGAGAAGTTGACGATCGCGCCGCCGGAGCGGATCCGCCGGGTGGCCTCGCGGTCGACGACGAACGTGCCGCGGATGTTGGTGCGGTGCATCCGGTCCAGCTCGTCGAGGTCGATGTCGGCCAGCGGCGACAGGACCATGACGCCGGCCGCGTGCACGACCACGTCAACCCCGCCGAACTGCTGCTCAGCGGCGTCGAAGAGCGCGGCGACGGCGGTCTCGTCGGCGACGTCGGCGCGCACCGCGACCGCCTGCCCACCCTTGTCGGCGATCTCGGCCACCACGGCGTCGGCGGCGGAGGACGAGTGGCCGTATGCGATGACGACGGCCTGCCCGTCCGACGCGAGCCGCAGCGCGACGGCCCGGCCGATCCCACGAGAACCACCGGTGACGACGGCAACCCTGGTCATGACATCCTCCCGAAGGCGTGTTAGCGACGATAACGATTCGACGTTAGCACTAATCCGCTAACACACAAGTGTTAGCGTTGTTACCATGACCACTACCCGCGAACGGATCGTCGAAGCCACCGCGGCGCTGCTGAACGAGGGCGGCCGCGAGGCGATCTCCACCCGGGCGGTCAGCGCCGCCGCCGGCGTGCAGGCGCCGACCATCTACCGGATCTTCGGCGACAAGCAGGGCCTGCTCGACGCGGTCGCCAGCCACGGCTTCGAGTCCTACCTGCACGGCAAGACCGCCCTGGAGCACAGCGCCGACCCGGTCGAGGACCTGCGCCGCGGCTGGGACCTGCACGTCGCGTTCGGGCTCGAGCACCCCGCCGTCTACACCCTCATCTACGGCGAGCCCCGCCCCGGCGTCGAGTCGCCCGCGGCCCGGGCCGCCGCCGAGGTGCTCGCCGGCCAGGTGCGGCGGATCGCGGCGGCCGGCCGGCTGCGGGTCAGCGAGGAGCGGGCCGCGCACCTGATCCACGCCGCGGGCTGCGGCATGACGCTCACCCTGATCGCGCTGCCGCCGCGGCAGCGCGACCCGGCCCTGTCGGCGCTGGCCCGCGAGTCGATCATCGCCGCCGTCACCGGCGAGCGGGCGGGCCCGGGCGACGGCCTGGTCGGCACCGCCGGGGCGCTGCGCACGGCGCTGCCCGAGGTCACCGCGCTGAGCGTCGCGGAGCGGGCCCTGCTCGACGAGTGGCTGACGAGGATCGCGAGCGGCTGACGGAAGCGCTCAGCCGCTCGGGCCGGCCCGCAGCACGCCGCGCACCTCGTCGACGGTCACCGACTCGGGGTCGAAGGCGGTGAGCCACCACGTGGCGCCGGCCGCCGCGTAGGGCCCCGGGTCGACGCCCGGCGCGAGTTCGACCGCGATGTCATACGGCCCGGGCTCCCGCAGCCCGGCGATGGTCGCGGCCGCCTCGGCCAGCTGGTCCGGATGCTCGAGGTTGACCGGGAAGTAGCCGTCGTGCCGGGCGGCCCGCTGCATCGGGCGCCGCTTGCCGGGGAAGCCGGCGACCCACACGGGCACGCCGGGGCGCTGCACCGGCCGAGGCAGGAAGGTCAGCCCGTCCACGGTGTAGTGCGCGCCGGCGTGCCGCACCGGCTCGCCCGACCAGGCCGTGGCCAGGATCGCGAGCGCCTCGTCGAGCATCGCCGCGCGGGTCTTCTCGTCGCCGCCCTCCCCGGTCGCGGAGTACTCGGCGCCGAACCGGTCGCTGCCGACGCCGACGCCGAGCGTGAGCCGCCCGCCGCTGAGCACGTCGAGGCTCGCGGTCTCCCGGGCCACCTTGACCGGCCGGCGCCGGGCCAGCGGCGTGATCATCGGGCCGAGCCGGATCCGCTCGGTCACCATGGCCGCCGCGGTCAGCGCGATCCACGGGTCGGCCACGTCGCGCACCGGAGGGTGCCACCGCACGTGGTCCCACACGAAGAGGCCGTGCCAGCCGTGCTCCTCGGCCTCCGCGGCGAGCGTGGCCACGGTGCGGGGGTCGGCGAGCTGGTCGAAGAGCGGCAGCCACAGAGCGGATCGCATGCCGTCGACGCTAGGGCCTGGACCTAGTCCACGCCGAGCGTCGCGCAGACGGCGTCGAGCACGGCGGTCTTGAGCTCGGCCGCCGGCACGTCGATGAACATCACCGTGCAGTCGCCGAGGCCGCCGACCGCGACCGTCGCCCGCGTCTGCTGCGCGAGGGTGGGTGTCGGGCCGAACAGCAGGGTGGTGAGCCGGCGGCCCCACTCGGCGACCTCCGCCGCCAGGTTCAGGTCGGCGAGCACGCTCGGGTCCTGCATGACCATCTTGGTGATGTCGCGGTGGTGATACGTGACGTCGAAATACGCCCCGAGGACCGCCCGGCGGTCGGTGAGGTCGCCCGGCCAGCGGCCCGACTCGAAGTCGTCGAGGAGTGCCGACACGTCGTCGACCAGGGGCTGGAACAGGCTGCGGACGAGGTCCTCACGCGAGGCGAAGTGGTAATACAGCGCGGGCTTGCTGATGCCGACGCGCTCCGCGATCTCGCGCAGGCTGGCCTGCGCCACGCCCCGCTCGCCGATCAGCTCCATCGCCACGGCGCGGATGCGGTCGGCAGTCTCTGTGGTTCTCACCCTTGGCACGCGTCACATTCTACTTTACTTACCGGGAGGTAAGTGGTTCCCTTTACCTATCGGTAAGTAAACGAACGTAGGGGGAGTCATGCACGTGCTCATCTCCGGCGCCAGCGTCGCCGGGCCCGTCCTCGCCTACTGGCTGCACCGCAACGGGCATCAGGTCACCGTCGTGGAGCGGACCCCCGAGCTGCGGGTCGGCGACGGCGGCCAGGCGGTCGACCTGCTCGGGCCCGCCGTCGAGGTCATCGCCCGGATGGGGCTGCTGCCGCAGGTCGAGGCCGCGCGCACCACCACCGGCACGATGACGCTGATCCGGCCCGGCCGTCCCGACGTCACGATCGACGCCGCGCAGCTGCTCGCCGGGGTGTCCGACCGGCACATCGAGATCATGCGGGGCGACCTCGCACAGATCCTCTTCGACGCGACCCGCGACGACGTCACGTACACCTTCGGCACCACCATCGAACGGCTCCTGGAGCACGCCGACGGGGTCGACGCGACCTTCTCCGACGGGACCACCGCCACCTTCGACCTGGTCGTCGGCGCCGACGGCCTGCACTCCGGGGTCCGGCGGCTGGTGTTCGGCCCGGAGGAGGGCTACAGCCACTACCTCGGCGGCTGCCTCGCCGTGTTCAGCGTGCCCGACTTCATCGGCCTCGACGGGCGGGTCCTCGGCTACAACACCGTCGACCGGGCCGTCGCCCTCTACCCGACCCGCACCCCCGGCCGCACCCGGGTCGTCATCCTCTTCCGCGGGCCGCAGCCGGACCACCGCGACCAGGCCGCGCAGCGGCGGCTGCTGCGCACCGTCTGCGCCGACCTCGGCTGGGAGGTGCCGCAGCTGCTCGAGCACCTCGACACCGCCGACGACTTCTACCTCGACTCGATCAGCCAGATCCGGCTGCCGTCCTGGTCCCGCGGCCGGATCACGCTCGCCGGCGACGCGGGCTACGGGCCCGGCCCCGCGGTCGGCGGCGGCAGCAGCCTCGCGATCGTCGGGGCCTATGTCCTCGCCTCCGAGCTGGCGGCCGCCGGCGACGAGTATGCGGTGGCGTTCCCGGCGTACGAGCGGGCCCTCGCCGAAGCGGTCGCCGCCAGCCGGACGATCGGGCCTTCGGTCCTCGCCACCCTGATCCCGCGCAGCGACCTGCAGGTGTGGACGATGGCCCAGGCGATGCGCCTGCTGCCCCGGCTGCCCGGCTTCCTGCAGCGGAAACTGACCTCGTTCGGCGGTGGCCCGGCGGCCATGCTCAACGGGGTCGACCTGCGCGACCCTCTAGTCTTGCGCACATGACTGACGGGGTGGTCGCCGCCGACGCGGCCGGGCTCCGCCGCGCCGCCGAGCTGCTGCGCCAGGAGTCCGTCTGCGCGTTCCCGACCGAGACGGTCTACGGGCTCGGCGCGCACGCCTTCTCCGCCAAGGCCGTCGCGGAGGTGTACCGGCTGAAGCGCCGCCCCTCCTGGAATCCGTTGATCGTGCACGTCGCGTCGACCCCGGACGCGCGGGCCCTCGCGCACGAGTGGCCGGAGGCGGCGCGGCTGCTGGCGGCCCGGTTCTGGCCCGGCCCGCTCAGCCTCGTCGTGGAGCGGGCCCACCACCTGCCGGCCAACGGCGGCCCGGCGACCGTCGCCATCCGGGTCCCGGCGCACCCGGTCGCCCTGGCGCTGCTCCGGGAGTGCGGGCTGCCCCTGGCGGCGCCGAGCGCGAACCGGTCCGAGAGCATCTCCCCGACGACCGCCGAGCACGTGATCCGCAGCCTGCCCGACGTGCCGCTGGTCCTCGACGGCGGCCCGTGCCGCTTCGGCATCGAGTCCACAGTCGTCGACGTGACCGTCTCGCCGCCGCGGCTGCTGCGCCCGGGCGCGTTGAGCCTCCGCGCGATCCGCGAGGTGGTCGGCGCGCTGCAGCTGCCGGGTGAGGACGGCCCCGCGGCGGAGGTCCGCTCGCCGGGGCTCGCCCACCGCCACTACGCGCCGCGGGCCCGGCTGCACCTCGTGGACGACCCGGCGGTGCTGGCGGCGCGCGCGGAGGACGCGGACCCGGGCACCCTCGGCATCCTGACCCACCGCTCGACGGCGCCGCAGGGGGCGCACGTGGAGCTGCTGTCGGCCGACCCGCTCGAATACGCCGCCGACCTGTATGCCGCACTGCACCGCCTCGACGACGCCGGCGTGGCGACGATCCTCGCCCAGGCCCCGCCCGCCGGCGACGACTGGCTCGCGGTCCGCGACCGTCTCACCCGCGCCTCCGCCCGCTGACGGTTCGCCCGGAACCTTCGGCGGTCCGAGCGGGACGGCGACCCCCCGTTTGAGTCGCCGGCCCGTCCTGACTGCCGAAATGCTGCCGGTTCCCACTGCGGTGCCGCTGCCGATATGCTGCCGTCCGACCGTCTCCGCGGCTGACCAGCAGCTATCTCCACAGCTGTTGCCGCAGCTGGCGCCGCACCGTGGCTGTCGGCCGCACCGCAACTGTCGCCGCATCGCAGCTAGAGGAATGGGATGGACGGGGGCTTCCGCTTCGAGATCCTCGGCCCGCAACGCGCCTGGGCCGGCGAGCGACCGCTGGACCTCGGGCCCGCCAAGCAGCGCGCCGTCCTCGGGGTGCTGCTCCTGCAGCCGGGCCGCCCGGTGCCGACCGCGCAGATCATCGACGCGGTCTGGCCGCACGACCTGCCCGAGAACGCGACCAACGTGCTGCAGAAGTACGTCGCCGCGCTGCGCCGCCTGCTCGAGCCGGACCGGTCACCGCGGACCCCGTCGCGGCTGCTGACCCTCAGCGAGGCCGGGTACCGGCTGGCGATCGACCCGTTCAGCGTCGACGCGACCGAGTTCGAGGCCGCCGTCGACGCGGCCACGGCCGCGCACGCCGACGGGCGGGACGACGACGCCGCCGACGGGTTCCGGGCCGGGCTGCGGCTGTGGAAGGGCGAGCCGTTCGCCGGCCTCGGCGGCCCGGTGTTCGAGGCGGTGCGGGTGCGGCTGGGGGAGCGGCGCGTGTCGGCGTCGGAGGCCCTCGCCGAGATCCGGCTGCGCCGCGGCGACCACCGCGAGCTCATCGCCGACCTGGCCGCGCTGGTCGAGGAGTTCCCGCTGCACGAGCGGCTCCGGCTGCTGCTGATGCTGGCGTTGCACCGTAGCGGGCGCCCCACCGACGCGCTGCAGACGTTCCGTGAGCTGCGGGCGCTGCTCGACGAGGAGCACGGCATCGAGCCGGGCGAGGAGCTGCAGGACCTGCAGCGGCGGATCCTGCGGGCGGACCCCGCGCTGGCGTACCCGTCGTCGCTGCCGATGACCGCGCCGTCCGGGACGACCGCGCCGGCGCCGGTCTCGTCGGGCTCCTCGTGGGATCCGACCAGCCCGGCGCCCGGCGCGTCGCAGGACGAGGCACCAGTGAGCCCCGCACCGTTTCTGGTCGGCCCGCCGCCGGTCCGGTACCCACCCCTCCCGGCGCTCGTGCCGCCGTCGGTGGGTGCGCAGCGCTGGCCGCCGTTCGCGGTCGGCGTCGACCCGTTCTTCGGCACCGAGTTCAACCGGCATCCGTGGATCACCTGGCTGGAGACGATCCTCGGCGTCATCGCCGGCGCGTGCACGATGTGCGTGCTCGCCTGGGTCCCGATCCTGTATCACGCCGCCCGCCGGCACAGCGCGCCGCTGTTCGCTGCCGCGATCGGCTACTTCGGGCTGGCGGTCGTGTTCTGGGCCGTCATGACCACGACCGTCGAGGACGACCTCTCCCAGCCGGTCTGGGCCGAGGCGATCGCGATGCCGATCCTGTTCGGCGTCTCGCTGATCGTGCCGGTGCACGTGGTGCTGCTCAACGAGCACCTGCGGCACCTGTGGCAGCGCCGGCGCAACGGCCCGATCGAGCGGCGCGCGCAGGCCCGCCGGCTGCTGAACACCAGCCCGGCCGCCAGGTTCGCCCTGGCGATCGGCCGCCCCGACCTGGTGCGGACCCATAACGACGGCGGGCTCATCGACGTCAACGGCGTGCCCGACTTCGTGATCTTCAAGGTGTTCGGCACGCGCCGCGTCCTGGCCCGCCGGGTCGTGACCGAGCGCGCCGTCCGCGGCCCGTTCACCTCGATGCTGGACCTGACGATCCGCTGCGCGGTCAGCGCCGACGTCACCGCCGCGTACAACGACCGCCTGCTGTTCCTCCCGCCGCCGCCCCCGTCCCAGTACCCGCCGCTGCCCGCACCGCAGCTGCTGCAACCGCTGCAGCAGCCGCAGTCCTAGCCGGCCGCGGTCCTAGCAGCGACAGCCGATGCGGGCGGGGACCGGTGTCGCCGTGGCGGCGGCCGCGGCCACCGCCGCCAGCATCGCGTCGCGGCGCTCGGGGGTGATGAGCTCGCCCCGGACGACGACGGCGTGGATGTGGCGGGTGTTGCGGATGTCGGCGAGCGGGTCGGCGTCCAGCACCACCAGGTCGGCGGGTGCGCCCTGGCGGACCGTGCCCGAGCCGAGGCCCAGGAACCGCGCCGCGTCGCGGGTCGCCGCCTGCAGCGCGCGCAGCGCCGGTACCCCCGCCCGGACCAGCAGCTCCAGCTCGTCGTGGAGGCTGAACCCGGGGTACACGTAGGAGGTGCCGGTGTCGGTGCCGGCCAGCAGCGGCACGCCGGCGCGGTGCAGCGCCCCGACGAAGCGGCCGCGGTGCCCGAAGAGCTCCTGATGCTCGACCGCCTCCTGCGGGGTGCGCCCGTCGAGGTAGATCTCCTGCATCGCGAAGTCCCAGACGGCGCGGACCTCGGCCGGGATGTACCGCAGCCGCGGATCGTCCTGGTCGACGGTGCCGGGCAGGTCCAGGACGCGGTGCATGACCAGCGTCGGCGTCTGGTGGGAGTCGTTGGCCCGCAGCCGCCCGAACACCCGGGCCGCCCGCTGCGGGTCGTAGCCGCGTGCCGCGGCCAGTTCGAGGGGGTGGACGCGGTGCAGCCAGCCGTTGTAGTCGCCGGCCTCGACGGTCAGCTCCGACAGGACGCGGCGGATCTCGTCCTCGTGCCGGGACGTGGCGTACCAGCTGGTGAAGACGTGCTCGAAGCTGCGCTGCCCCAGGTCGCTGGCGACGGTCACCGGCACGTCGTCGGGGCAGTGCCCGGCGAACTCCAGGCCGAGCCGGTGCGACTCCTGCGCGATCGCGGTGAACGACTCCCGCGACAGCCGGCTGTACACCTTGACGAAGTCGGCGCCGTCGGCCGCGACCTGCCGCACCGCCGCCCTGGCCTGCGCGGCGTCAGCGACCTCGACGTACGGCGCGCCGAGGCCCGTCCACAGTGACGGCGAGCCGTCGATGAGCGGGCTGGCGATCACCGACCGCGGCCCGAAGAGCGTGCCGTCGGTGACCCGCTGCCGCCACTCGTGCAGTGTCGGGTACCCCGACATCTCCCGGACGGTGGTGACGCCGTTGGCGAGGAACAGCGGCGGGTCGATCGTGTCGATGCCGCTGCTGTGCACGTGCATGTCGGTGAGGCCGGGGATGACGAAGCGGCGTCGGCCGTCGACGACCGCGGCGTCGTCGGGGACCTTGACGGTCCGCGACGGGCCGAGCGCGGTGATCCGGTCGCCGCGGGCCACGACGGTCATGCCGGGCCGCGGCGGTGCGCCGGTCGCGTCGATGACGGTGCAACCGACGACCGCGACGGCGGGCCGTGTGGTGGCGGCCGCGGCGGGTGTACCGACGACGAGGCCGGCGCCGATGCCGACGCCGGAACCGAGGAGCGCGCGACGGGAAACGTTGATGTCCATGGCATCGACTCTTCGGCATGGGAGGCCGCGGGTCAGTGGCGCCAGGGAGCCGGTTGGGGTGGTGAAAAGTCCACCCTCCGGGGGCAGAAGAAAGGGCGGGCACCCCCCGAGGCACCCGCCCTTCCCGCTATCGGTGTCGCATCACCACGGCGCGGGCGCCGGCGGCACGACGACCGGCGGGCGGTCGTCGCAGGTGATGGTGTTCGGCAGCTCCCACGGGGCGAGCCACGGGCCCGTGGTGCCGCCGCCGTCGTTGCCACCCAGGTCGACGATCGAGAACTCCGAGCCGGCCGGGGTGAAGTGGAACGAGCCGCAGTTGTTGATGCCGACGGCACCGACATTGCGGGCGTCCACGTTCTCGAACGAGGCGGAGCCCGCGGCGCGGGCGCTGAGCACCGAGGTGCCCGTGCCGTCGACCTTGATGTCCTTGAAGTGGACGTTGGTGATGGAGTACAGGTCCTTCACCGGCCAGTCGGCGACGAGCATGATCGCGTTGTAGGTGTTGTCGAGGAAGTTGTCCCCGACGACCTGGATGTCCGCGTCGATGTTCTTCTCCAGCGCGAAGATCCAGATGGCACCGAGGCCGATGTTCCAGTTCAGCTCGTACGTGCCGGCGCGGACCGTGGTGTTGTTCGTGATCCGCACGTAGCCGGTGAACGGCTCGGCGCCGAAGCGGGAGCCGATGTGGATCGCGCTGCCCTCACGGATCGGGTCCGCGACGAGGTTGTTGGACACCGTGGTGTCCTTGCCGCCGTAGATCGCGATGCCGTTGGCGAGGACCGGCGTCTGCACCGTGTTGTGGTCGAACGTGTTGCCGGCGTTGGTGGTCTTCTCGGCCCACATGGCCAGGCCGTCGTCGCCGGAGTTGCGGACGAAGTTGTTGGACACGCTGGAGTTCGTCACGCCGGTGTGGAAGTTGAGCCCGTCGGCGATCTGGTCCACGATGACGTTGTTGGTGATCTTGGTGTTGGTCATCGGGCCGTCGAACCACAGGCCGACCTTGGTGTGCTGGATGTACAGGCCGTCGACGGTCGAGTTGCTCAGCGCGCCGCCGATGCCGTTGACCTGGTCGGTGTCGATGCGCTCGCGCACGTCACCGATGATCGAGAAGCCGGACAGGTGGACGTTGCTGCTGCCACCGTCCTGCGAGTACTTGCCGTAGAACCCGACCCCGGTGTGGATCGAGTTGTCCGGGGCGGGCGTGCTGAGCGCGACCTCTTTGCCCTTGATGATCGTGTACCAGGAGCCGGCGCCCTCGATCGTCACGTTGTCGACGATGATGTGACGGTTCACCTGGTACGTGCCCGGCGGGATGTAGACCTTCAGGTGGGTCTTCTTGGCGAACGCGACGGCCTTGTCGATCGCGTCGGCCGAGTCACGCCGGCCCGTCGGGTCCGCGCCGAACAGCAGCACGTTCGCGGCGATGATGTTGATCTTCGGGGCGCCGACCAGCTCGGAGTCGAGCAGGTCGATGACCGTCCACGCGGCGCTGTTGTTCGGCGCGGTGAGGCGGACCTTGTCGCCGGCCTTGTACGTCTTGCCCAGCAGCAGCCGCTGCTCGTCGTAGAAGTGGTTGGGCCGGAACGGTGTGGTGATCGTCGGCGTCGGCGTGGTGGCGGCCGGCACGCAGGCGCACTCGGTGATCCACCAGTCGGGGTGCAGCAGGCCGGCGTTCGGGTCGTTCGAGAACGGGTACTGGTTGTACAGCCACGAGTACTGCGACGTGAGCGTCATCGTGGTCTTCTTGCCGCCGTTGACCGTCACGTCCAGCGGCGAGGTGATGCCGCCGCCGTTGGGCGCGTCGGGAATGCTGTAGCGGACGTTGATCGCGTTCGCGGACTTCGGCAGCGTGAACTCCACGTACTGCCCAGGGGTCAGCTTGACCGCGCTGCGGCCAGAGGCCTCGGCGGGCAGCGTGTAGGCCGTGCGGTCCGGGCCGATGACGGTCCCGTTCGTCTTGGCCTTCTCGGCTTCCTGCTCGACGAAACCGACGCTGGCGCCGCGACCGGCGGTCAGCGCCGGGTCGATGGCGGCGCGGGTCACCGCTGGTGCTGATCCGGCCGCGGAGGCCGGGCCGGCGCCGGTGACCACGACGCCGAGACCGACGGCTGCGGCCGTTGCCGCCGCGGCCCAGCGCGGCGGACCGCTGGACCACCGCGATAAGGGTCCTGTGCTCCGTGACATCGATGACTCGATTCTCTCGGGAGGGGGCGGACGCCCGAGACGCTCTACGGCGGGGCGGCGCCATGAGGATGAGGGTGAGGTGACCTTAGGACCCGCATTCCCCACTCCACAAGGCTCTGCGAAATATTTACGCAACGTTGGAACCGGATCTGTCGTCGTCTTGTCGGTTTGTTGCGCAAAACTGCCGTCATCGTTGCGGCATCCGGACATGCGGAAGCGGCGGGACCCGATGCCGGATCCCGCCGCTTTTGCCAGACTTGAGAAGCGCTAGCCCTGCTGGGTGATGTTGACCATCCACGGGATGCCGAACTGGTCGACGCAGGCGCCGAACTCGTCGCCCCACATCTGCTTCTCCAGCGGGACGCTGATCTTGCCGCTCGTGGACAACTTGGTCCAGTAACCGTGCAGCTCGGCGCTGTCGTCGCCGCTGAGACTGACCGTGATGTTGTCGCCCGGGTTGTGCGCCATCTCCGGCGGCGTGTCGGAGGCCATGATCGTGTAACCGCCGGTGGTCTCCAGCATGCCGTGCATGATCTGGTCGGCGATCGGGCCGGCCTCCGGGTTGAACTCGCCGAACGTGTTCAACCGCAGGGTGCCGCCGAAGACGCCCTGGTAGAACTCCATCGCCTGCCGGGCGTTGCCCCGGAAGCTCAGGTACGGGTTGAGCCGAGAGGTCATCACAAACTCCCTTGGTCGCGATGCACGACGGATGTCAGCACGTCGATCCGAGACTATTCGCCCGCCGGGTCGCGCGAAGCCGAATCCGGCAGCCTGCCCCATACCGCTCCGCCAACCCGACACCGCTCTTCTAAGGTGGGGCGATGCGACGGTTGCCATCCCTTCATACGGCCGTGCGCCTGCTCGTCGCCGCGCTCTGCGGGCTGGCGCTGCTGCAGGCGATGCGCCCCGCCGTCTACTCGACCCGGATCGGCTGGGACACCGTGCGCACCGCCGGCCAGCAGCACCCGACCCGGCAGTACCGGGAGAAGCTCGAATACCTGAGCCGGGAACTGCACCGCCAGGTCCCGGCCGGGACCAAGGTCGTGATCGTGGAGAAGACCGTGGACCTGCAGATGCGGCTGGTGGAGTTCGCCACCCTGTACGGCATCGAGGTCGTGGACCTCACCGGCCGAGCCGACCTCGAGGTGTACCTGCAACCCGACCCGGCCGCCCCGCACGGCGTCCGGCTGCTGACCCGGAAGCCGGCCGCATGATCGAGACCCTGCTCGCGGTGCTCATCCTGGTCGTGACCGGGCTCCCGCTGAGCTACGCCCTGACCCGCGCCGTGCCGCTCGCCATCGTCCTCGCGCCGATCGCCGGAGCCGCCGTCGCCACCGCCGCGGTGCTGCTCATGCTCGCCTGCACCGGCCCACTGCTGCTGTGGTTCGTCCCCGTGTACCTGGCGACCGGGGTGCTCGCCTGGCGCCTGCGGGACCGGCCCCGGGTGCCGAGCAGCGGCTGGCGCGACGCCCTGCTGGTGACGCTGCCGCTGGTGCCGCCGTTCCTGCGCCTCGGCACCGAACCCGTCACCTGGGACACCCACCTGATCTGGTGGCTGCACGCCGGCTACTTCACCCAGGGCGGCGACTTCGCCCGCGCCGCGATCGGCAGCCCCGTGCTCGTCTTCAGCCACCCCGACTACCCGCCGCTCGCGTCCGCGCCGGTGGCGCTCGTGTGGCAGCTGCTGGACATCCGCGACTTCTACCCCGCCGCCTTCGTCACCGGCTTCCTGACCCTGTCCGCGATCGCCATGCTCATCCACGCGATCCGGGTCGCGACCGCGAAGGCGCACCCGCTGCTGTCCTGGCCGGCCGCGATCGCCGCCGGCTACGCCGCGTGGACCCCGCTCTGGCTCATCCCGACCGCCGGCTTCAGCGACGCGATGTGCGCGTGTGCCTTCGCCGCCGGGGCGGTGCTGCTGCTCTTCGCCCGGCCGTTCGCCGGGATGCTGCCCCTCGCACTGTTCCTGCTGTCCGCGGCCGCACTCATGAAGAACGAAGGCCTCAGCCTCGTCGTCGCCCTGGCCGTCGTCGGCACCGTCCGGTTCTGGCGCGACCGCCGCCGCGCCGCCCTGCTCTGGGTGCCCGTCGGCGTCGCCGGCATCTGGTCCGTCACCGCCCGCCTGCTGGGCGCCGAGACCGACGTCCTGGCCGGCGGGCGCTTCTCCGCCCTGCTGCACGGCGACGCCGACACGCTCGGCCGGCTGCCGATGATCCTCGAGTTCATGACCGGCCGGGTCGGCTGGATCGTCCTGCTCACCGTCGCCGCCGCGCTGCTCGGCCACCTGTTCCTGCGCCGCGCACGGACCGGGCTCGAGCTGGGCGCCGACGGCTGGCTGTGGGCCGTCACCGCCGTGCACACCGCCGGCCTGATCCTGATCTACCTGATCACGCCGTACGACATCCACTGGCACCTGAGCACCTCGGTCGACCGCGTCACGATCGCGATCGCGGTCCTCGCCTGCGCGAGCGCCGCCTGCTGGGGCGTCACCGCGATGAGCCCGAACCCACCGCCCGCGCCGCTTCCCGAGCAGGCGGAGCGGACCGGCGCCCCCACGGCTTATAGGTCGACAGCACCGTCGAAATGACCAGCAGCGTCGAGGAGACACTCGGCGCGATCACGAGGTTGATCTGGTCCCGGCGGGGCAGCGCCGAGCCGAGGTCACCGGCCTTCGCGAGCCCCGGGTACAGCAGGAACGTCACCAGGAACAGCATCACCGTGACGATGGTCAGCTTCACCGCCACCCACCACCAGCGCAGCAACCCCCACGGCGTGCCGACCGCGTTCACCACCCCGATCACCCAGACCAGATAGGACAGCGGCACGAACAGCGCGATGCCGACGAGGCTCATCGCCGGATAGGCCACGTCCTTGTCGGCCGCGCCGCTCAGGCCGGCGACACCCAGCGTCAGCAGCACCAGATCGCTGCCGAGCCAGCCCACGGCCGTGATCACGTGCAGGGTCAGGACCGCCTTGCGCCATTTCGGGGTGAACCTCATGCCCGTCAAGCCTGCCGGAACTCCTCGCCCGCGTCGCCCGCCGAGGGTGGTAAACCCGTCTACTCCCGGTGTCGTACGGTCGACGGCATGATCCTGCGTGCCGCCACCCTCGACGACGTCCCCGCCGTCCTCGCCTTCTGGAAGATCGCAGCCGAGGACACGAACCGCAGCGACATCCCCGAAGGCGTGGCGGCGCTGATCGCCCGCGACCCGGCAGCGCTGCAACTCGCCGTGGCCGACGGCGAGATCGTCGGGTCGCTCATCGCCGGGTTCGACGGCTGGCGGTGCCACCTGTACCGCTTCGCCGTGCACCCCGACCGGCGCCGGCAGGGCATCGGCGCGCAGCTGCTCGCCGCCGCCGAGGAGCGCTTCCGCGGGTTCGGCGGCCGCCGCGCCGACGCCATGGTCCTCAACGACAACACCCTCGCCCACCACGCCTGGGCCGCCGCCGGCTACGCCTCACAGGACGACTGCCATCGCTGGGTCAAGAGCCTCTGACCGCCGATTGGCCCTCGACCGGCGGCCCCTGAGCTGGCAGCGTCGACGCCGTGATCACAATGGGGGCAGCGGCAGGGGTCGCGCTGGTGGCGTTGGGGATGGTGCTCACGCCCGGGCCGAACATGATGTATCTCGTCTCGCGCAGCATCTCCCAGGGCCGGCGCGCCGGCATGATCTCCCTCGGCGGGGTCGCCGCCGGGTTCCTGGTCTACCTGACGCTCGCCTCCGCCGGACTGTCCGTGGTCTTCGCGACGGTGCCGGCGCTGTATCTCACGGTGAAACTGGCCGGCGCCGCCTACCTCGCCTACCTCGCCTGGCAGGCGGTCCGCCCCGGCGGCACATCGGTCTTCACCTACCAGGAGCTGCCGGCGGACTCGACCCGGAGGCTGCTGACGATGGGCCTGATGACCAACCTGCTCAACCCGAAGGCCGCGATCATGTACGCGTCGCTGATCCCGCAGTTCGTCGACCCCGGCGCCGGGCACCTGATGACGCAGGGTTTCCTGCTCGGCGGGGTGCAGATCGCTGTCAGCCTGCTGGTCAACGCGGGCATCGTCCTGGCCGCCGGGTCGATCGCCGTCTTCCTCGCGAAGCGCCCCACGTGGCTGCGGATCCAGCGGTACGTGACGGGCACGCTGCTCGGCATGATCGCCGTCAGGCTCGCCACGGACCGGGCGCAGCCGCTACCCGTGCAGTGACGCGGCCTTCGACAGCAGATACCGCTGCTCCGGAAGGCTGGTCGTGCGACGGGCGGCGAGCTCGTACGCCTCCCGGGCCTTTGCCGTGTCCCCGGACATCTCCAGCAGATGGGCGCGGACCGCGGCGAGCCGGTGATGGCGGGCCAGCCGCTCGTCGGCGTCCAGCGCCTCGAGGAGCCGCAGGCCGGCCGCCGGGCCCTGCACCATCGCCATGGCCACCGCCTGGTTCAGGGTCACCATCGGGTTCGGCGCGACCCGGTCCAGCAGCTGATACAGGGCAAGGATCTGCGGCCAGTCGGTGTCGGCGGCCGACGCGGCCTCGTCGTGGATCGCGGCGATCGCGGCCTGCAGCTGGTACGGCCCCGGCGGCCCCTTCGGCAGCGTCCTGGTGATGAGGTCGACGCCCTCGGCAACCATCGACCGGATCCACAGCCCACGGTCCTGGGCGGCGAGGGGGACCAGCGTGCCGTCGGGCCGGGTCCGGGCCGGACGGCGGGCGTCGGTCAGCAGCATCAGCGCGAGCAGCCCGGCGACCTCGCCGTCGTCGGGCAGGAGCCGGTGCACCTCACGGGTCAGGCGGGTCGCCTCGGTGGTCAGCTCCGGCCGGTGCAGGTCCTCGCCCGACGACGCGGTGTACCCCTCGTTGAAGATCAGGTAGAGCACCTGGAGGACCACCTGCAGGCGCCCGGCGTGCTCGTCCGGCGGCAGGTCGAACGTCGCCCCGGCCGACCTGATCCTCTGCTTGGCGCGGCTGATGCGCTGCGCAAGGGTCGACTCCGGCACCAGGAACGCGTGCGCGATCTGCGCCGTGGTCAGGCCACCCACCGCGCGCAGCGTCAGCGCCAGCTGCGACGCGCTCGACAGCGACGGATGGCAGCACAGGAACAGCAGCAACAACGTGTCGTCTTTATCGGGAATGTCCACTGTGTCCGATGTTTCATGTGAAACATGGACGGCAACCTCCCGCCGTCGCCGGGCGTCGTCACTGCGGAACTGGTCCATCAGCCGCCGCACGGCGACCGTGATCAGCCACCCGCGCGGGTTGTCCGGCACGCCCTCGCCCGGCCACTGCATCGCCGCCGCGAGGAGCGCCTCCTGCACGGCGTCCTCACAGGCGTCGAACTGCCCGTACCGGCGGATCAGGACCCCGAGCACCTGCGGCGCGAGCCGGCGCAGCTCGGATTCGACGTCGACACTCACGAGGACCAACAATCCCACGCTGCTGCTCTGGTCAAGAGCCAGGTATGCCCGCCTCGCACCTTCCGGGCCGCTGCGCCCGGACCGGCAGAGGTGCGCCACCCTCATGGGCGGCGCACCTCCTTGTGGCTCCTCTAAACTGGGCCTCGACACTGCGTTATGGGGCGGTGACGGGTCCAAAGGTCAATTAGGTGGCCTGGGGTACGGTGCTAGTGAAGCGGCCGGGCGCCACCGGGCTCGGCGTTACCGCGACCCTCCCTGAACGGTGCCGGCCGATCCGGTGCCACGGCGGACTGGTTCGGCGCAGGCGAGCAGCTTCCCGCGCGGCATGAACTCGATCGCCGTCGCCGCCCCGATCTCGGCCATCGGCGTGAACGTGTGCCCGAGCGCGCCCAGCGCGGTGCCCGGCCCGGCGATGAACGCGGGCTCCGCGACCACCGCCGCCGTGTTGCGCTGCGTGGCCCGCGGCGCCGCGAGCGCCTCCGGCAGCGTCATGCCGAGGTCGATCCGGTTGATCAGGATCTGCAGCACGGTGGTGATGATCGTCGAGCCGCCGGGGGAGCCGAGGGCGAGGAACGGCCGCCCGTCCTGCAGGACGATCGTCGGGGCCATCGAGCTGCGCGGCCGCTTGCCGGGGCCGGGCAGGTTCGGGTCGTCGGCGGGGGTCTGGGTGTTGGTGAAGTTGAAGTCGGTCAGCTCGTTGTTGAGCAGGAAGCCGCGGCCGGGCACCACGATGCCGTTGCCGCCGATCTGCTCGATGGTGAGCGTGTATTCGACGACGTTGCCCCACTTGTCGGCGACGGTCAGGTTGGTCGTCGACTTGCCGAAGTCGGTGCTCGCGCCGCCGGCGGCCGTCGCGCACGAGTCGTAGCGTCCGTCCGGCACGCCCGGCGGCACCGGCTTCGTGGCGGCGTGCAGCGGGTCGATCCGGCAGGCCCGTTCGGCCGCGAACCCGTTGGTCAGCAGCGCGTCGAGCAGCGGCCGCGGGGTGTAGTCGCCGACGTAGCGGTTGCGGTCGGCGAACGCGAGGGCGCTGGCCTCCAGGTAGCGGTGCAGCGCCTGGGTGCGGTCGAGCTTGCCGAGGTCGGAGCGTTCGAGGATGTTGAGCGCCTCGCCGACGGTCGAGCCGCCCGAGGACGGGGTGGCCATGCCGTAGACGTCGTAACCGCGGTATTCCATGTGGGTCGGGGCGGGGCGGCGGACCTCGTAGGCGCGCAGGTCCGCGAGGGTCATGCCGCCGGGGCGGATCTCGTACTGCCACGGCAGCGTGGGGCTGGCCGCGACCGGCGGGTGCTGGACGGTCTGGACGATGTCGCGGCCCACCTCGCCGCCGTAGAAGGCGTCGATGCCCCGGCGCGCGACCAGGTCGTAGGTCGCGGCAAGGTCCGGGTTGCGCAGTGTGCTGCCGACCGCCGGCGCAGCGCCGCCCGGCAGGAACAGCGCCGCCGTCGGCGTGAACTGCGCGAACGCGGCGGCATTGTCGCTGACCTGGGTCGCGAACGTCTGGTCGACGGTGAACCCGCGCCGCGCGACGTCGCTCGCCGGCCGCAGGTTGGTCGCGAGGGACCGCTTGCCCCACCGGCGCAGCGCGGTGTCCCAGGTCGCCAGGGTGCCCGGCACGCCGGCGGAGATGCCGCTGACCCGGGCCTCCTGGAACGCGTACGGCAGGCCGGTCGCGGGGTTCACGAACGCCGACGACGTCATCGACCGCGGTGCGGCCTCCCGGCCGTCCAGTGTGGACACCTTGCCGCTGCGGGCGTCGTAGTAGACGAAGAACCCGCCGCCGCCGATGCCGGAGGAGAACGGCTCGGTCACGCCGAGGGTCGCCGCGACCGCGACGGCCGCGTCGACGGCGTTGCCGCCCCGGCGCAGCACGTCCAGGCCGACCGCGGTGGCCGTCGGATCGACGGAGCTCACCGCCCCGCCATAGCCGCTCGCCGTAGGCCCGGCAGCAGCCGGCGCACCGGCAAAGGCCGGCGCACCAGCAAAGGCCGCGCCGAATAAGGACGGCACGAGCAGGAGTGGGGTCAGAACGAGCGGGACGAGCCTGCGCACGGTGCCTCCCGGAGGATCGACGGCGATCGTTCCTCCTGCCTACCGTCCCGGCGCGCCGGGCACAACCCGGAACGTGCGACGGTACGCGCTCGGGGCGACCCCGATCGTGGTCTGCAGGTGCTGGCGCAGCGACGCGGCCGTGCCGAGCCCGGACCGGCGGGCGATCTGCTCGACCGCCAGGTCGGTGCTCTCCAGCAGGCCACGGGCGTGATCGACCCGCTGCTGCAGCAGCCACCGGGCCGGGCTCACCCCGGTCTCCTCGCGAAAGCGCCGGGTGAACGTGCGCACACTCATCGTGGCGTACCCGGCCATGTCCTGCAGCGTCAACGGCTCACCAAGCCGCTGCAGCGCCCACGCCCGCGTCGGCGCGGTCGTGGTGTCGGTGGCCCGTGGCAAGGGCCGCTCGATGTACTGCGCCTGGCCGCCCTCCCGCCACGGCGGCACGACGCTGCGGCGGGCCGCCCGGTTGGCGACCTCGCTGCCGAAGTCGGTGCGCACCACGTGCAGGCACAGGTCGATCCCGGCGCCGACCCCGGCCGAGGTCAGCACGTCGCCGTCGTCGATGAACAGCACGTCCGGGTCGAGCTTGACCTGCGGGTACAGCGCCCTGAACTGCTCCGCCCAGCCCCAGTGGGTGGTCGCCGGGCGGTCGTCGAGCAGGCCGGCCGCGGCGAGCACGAACGCGCCGGTGCAGATCGACATGACCCGGGCGCCGCGCGCCAAGGCGGCCTGCAAAGACAAAGCCACGGCGGGCTCGATGGTGGCGTCCTCGACCGGGCCGCCACGGTGGATGCCGGCCACGATCACCGTGTCGGCCACCGAAGTGATCTCCAGGCCGTGCTCGGGCAGCACCTGGAATCCGGCCGCACTGCGCACCGGCAGTCCACCTGGGCTGCACACCTGGATGCGGTACCGGCGGCGACCGTCGTCGTCACGGGCGGCCCCGAAGATCTGCGACGGCGTGCCCAGGTCGAATGCCACGACGCCGTCCAGCGCGATCACGGCCACGAGGTGCTTCTCCATGGCCCGATTCTTGCGCACTATGGCTGTCGGGCCACTCGTCCGCCGATACCAATTCCAAGATTATTGTTCTGTGAAACGTATCCACCCTGCTTGGACCGTCGCCGTCGTCGCGTTCGTCGCGCTGGTCGGCGCGGCAGGCTTCCGCGCCACACCCGGCGTGATGCTGCACCCGCTGCACGAGGAGTTCGGCTGGTCGCTGGGGACCATCTCCCTCGCCGTCTCGATCAACCTGCTGCTGTTCGGGCTCACCGCGCCCTTCGCGGCCGCGCTCATGGAACGCTTCGGGATCCGGCGGGTAGTGGCGTACGCGCTGCTCCTGGTCTCCGCGGGCAGCGGGCTCACCGTGTTCATGCGGCACAGCTGGGAGCTCATCGCGCTGTGGGGTGTCCTGGTCGGCCTCGGCACCGGGTCGATGGCCCTGGCGTTCGTCGCCACGATCACGGGTCGCTGGTTCGTGAAGCGCCGCGGCCTGATCACCGGGGTGCTGACCGCCGGCGGCGCGGCCGGACAGCTGGTGTTCCTGCCGCTGCTCGCGCTGCTGGTCGACGCCCGCGGGTGGCGCGCGGCCGCGCTGACGGTCGCCGGGGCGGCGCTGCTGGTGGTGCCGCTGGTCCTGTGGCGGCTGCGGGACCACCCGTCCGAGCTGGGCGTGACCGCGTACGGCGCCGACCCGTCGGACGTTTCGCCGCCGCCGGTGCCGACCGGTGGCGCGGCCCGGCGGGCGCTCGGCGCGCTGCGCGACGCGTCGAGGGTGCCGGCGTTCTGGCTGCTCGCCGGCGGGTTCGCCATCTGCGGGGCGACGACCAACGGGCTCATCGGCACCCACTTCATCCCCGCCGCCCACGATCACGGCATGACCGAGCCGGTGGCGGCGTCGCTGCTCGCGCTCATCGGCCTGTTCGACATCGTCGGGACGATCGCGTCGGGCTGGCTCACCGACCGCATGGACAGCCGCATCCTGCTCGGCTGGTACTACGCGCTGCGCGGCGCCTCGCTGCTGGTGCTGCCGGTGCTGTTCGCGGCGACGGTCCGGCCGAGCATGGTGGTGTTCATCCTCTTCTACGGCCTCGACTGGGTGGCGACGGTGCCGCCGACCGTCGCGCTGTGCCGCCAGTACTTCGGCGCCAGCGGCCCCGTGGTCTTCGGCTGGGTGTTCGCGTCGCACCAGTTCGGGGCGGCGATCGCGGCGACCACGACCGGCCTGCTGCGGGACCGGCTCGGCAACTACGACCTGGCCTGGTACATCGCGGGCGGGCTGTCCATCTCCGCGGCGGCGCTGTCCCTGCTGCTGTTGCGCACCCGGCGGGGCATCGCGGTGCCCGCCAAGGTGGCGGTGGCCGCCGCCTGACGCGACGCACGACGCGACGACCAACGCCGGCCGATCGGGCTCTCCTGATCGGCCGGCGTCTGCGATGTCGCCGGTGTCTCCGGTACCGCGGTCAGACGGCCCGACGGCGGGTGCGGTTGGCGAGCAGCAGGCCGCCGCCCGCGAACGTCATCGCGAGGCCGAGCTGCAGCATCGCCGCGACGGGCGGGCCGGTCACGGCGAGCGAGTTCGGACGCCGGGTGGTGGCGGTGCCCGCCGCGACCCGGATCGCCATCTTCAGGCTGTGCGGCAGGCCGTCGGGGTCGACCCCCGCGGCGACCAGCGAATGGCCGCCGGCCACGAGGTCGGCGGGCACCTTCACCGGCTTGCTGAAGTTGCCGAGGCCGTCGGTGACCGCGCTGCCCAGGTTGATCGGCTGCGAATAGATGATGATCGTCGCGGTCGAGTACGGCATGAAGCCCGTGCCGATGACCACGATGTCCTGGGACGGGACGGCGGTGGTGATGATGCCCTTGTCCGTGGTGAGCGTCAGGTTCGTGTCGGGCACCGTGGTGCTGATCGGCGGTGCCGTCGGCGTCACCGGGTTGGACGGTCCCGCCGGCGACGAGTTGGCGCCCACGCCCCTGGCGACGACCGTGACCGTGTACGTGACGCCCGCGACCCCGCCCATCACGCACGACGTGTCGGACGCCGAGCCGGTCGAGCACGTCGCGTTGCCCGGGCTCGCCGTTGCGATGTACCCGGTGACGGCCGACGTGTCGGCCGGCGGCTGCCACTGGGCGCTGATCTGCGCCACCCCGGCCGTCGCGGTGACCTGACCCGGCGCCGGAGCGGGCGTCGGATCCGGGGTCGGGTCCGGGTCCGGGGTCGGGGTCACGACCGGCGGACCGACCGTGAACGAGCGCGTCACCTGCGCCGCGGCCTCGTACCCGGCGCTGCCCTGCTGGTTGGCGGTGATCGTGCAGGTGCCGGGCGTCACCAGGGTGGCGGTGCCGCCGCTGACCGTGCACACGGCCCCGGTCGAGCTGATCAACGTCAGTGGCAGGCCCGACGTGGCCGCCGCGGCCAGTGCTGCGGTCTTCTGGGAGACCGCGACGTTCGCCGGCTGGTCGAACGTGATCGTCTGCGGCGCCTTGTTCACCTGCAGCGTCGGCTCGCAGATGTCCTCGGCACGGGCCGCCGCCTCCCCGCAGTTGCCTTCCAGGTTGCCCTCCACGCCGGTGGTGACGCTCAGCGCGGCGTTGAAGATCGTGTACGCGCCCGCCGCCGCGGAGGTGACCTGGAAGGTGGCCGCGCAGAGTGACGGGAACCCCGTCATCGACGCGCCGATCAGCGTCACGGACGAGGCGCCGGCGGTCGCGGTGAGCGTGCCGCCGCAGTCGTTGGTCGTGGCACCCGCGGCGACGACGAGCCCGGCCGGCAGGTCCAGCTGGTAGGCGAGCCCGCTGGACACGGCGGTGGCGTTCTCGTCGGTCCGGGTCATTGCCACCGTCAGGGTCGACGTGCTGAACGCGTCGACGGTGTCCGGGCTGAAGGCCGCGACGACCTGCGGTGGCGCGGTGAGGACGGTCAGCGTCTGCGGCGTCTGGCTGGTGGAGACCACGGCGGTCAGGCCGGTGAACTTCGCCGCGTCGAAGACGAACAGCCCGGACGTGAGGCTCCTGACCGGGAGCTTGATCGTGCAGGTGGTGAAGGTGTCGAAGATCGTCGCCCCGACGACGGTGAAGGTGGTGTCGCCGGCGGAGCCGGTGACGGGGCTCGCGGCGCAGTTGTTCACGACGCTGGCGTATGAGCGGGTGAGGCCGGTCGGCAGCGTGATCACGTAGCCGAGGCCGGTGGCGTCGCCGCAGTCGGTCGGCCTGGTGAGCGTCACGTCGAGGGTGGTGTCCTCATGGTCCGCGACGGTGGCGACGGACCAGACGGCGGTGGCCGTGATGGTGCTGGTCTCGACGCAGGTGGCGATGCTCGCCCCGCCCGTCGTGCTGGGTGTGGCGGCGATGGTCAGCGGCCGGGCGAAGTCGACCCGGTCGGCGCCGGCCTTGGGGGCCTGCTTCGCCCCGGCCTTCGCGGCCTTCGCCTTCTTCGCCAGCTTGGCGTCCTTGGCCTGCTTGGCGTCCCTGGTCTTCTTGGCGTCCTTGGCTTTCTTGGCGTCCCTGGCCTGCTTGGCGTCCTTGGGTTCCTTGGCTTTCTTGGGCTCCTTGCTGTCGGTGGCCGGCTTGCCGGTGCCGCCCTGGTGTGTCGCTGACTTGTGCGCGCCTGCCTTGTGCGCGCCGGCGGTGTGGCCCGCGGCGTCGGACCTCCCGGCCGCGAACGCCGTCTGTGGCACCGCGACGGTGCCGCAGACGACGAGCGTCGCCGTCGCGACCCAGCGGATGGTTCGAATTCGGAACTGCATGGTCCCCCCGTAGAGGGGTCGCCCGACACGAGCGTGGACGACCCCTGTAGGGGAATTTACGTCAGATATCCGATTTGTTCTTGATTGAGCCGGTAATCCAGGTCAGGAGTGATCTCCAGCGTGTCCATCTGCGCGCGCTGCAGCCGGCCGGAGTAGTCCCAGTTCATCGACTGCCAGCGGGTGAACTGGTCCAGCACCCACACGCCCGACTGGCGGCTGCCGTTGCCCGACTTGCCGTTGCCGCCGAACGGCAGGTGGGCCTCCGCGCCGGAGGTCGAGTTGTTGACGCTGACCATCCCGGCCCGGGTGCGGCGCCGGAACGTGAACGCCTTGCGCGGGTCGGTGGTGTAGATCGCCGCGGACAGCCCGTAGCCCGGGGCGTCGGCCAGCTCGATCGCCTCGTCGAGGGTGCCGTAGCCGGTGACGCCGACCAGCGGGCCGAAGGTCTCCTGCTGGAAGATCTTGTCCTCCGGGCGCACGCCGTGGACCAGCACCGGATGGTGGTAGAGGCCCGCCTCCGGGTCGCCGACGAACCCGTCGCGTGGGTTGGCGGCACTGATCCTGCCGACGCCGGACGAGCCCGACACCCGGTGGTGGCTCTCGACCCAGTCGAGGAACTCGCCGAACCGGGCCTCGAACCGCTCCGTCATCAGCGGGCCGTAGAGCACCGACGGGTCGGTGGGGTCGCCGATCGGCGCCAGTCGTACCGCATCCTCGAGCCGCGCGGTGAACTCGTCGAGGACGTCTTCGTGCACGATCAACGTGCCCAGTGAGGTGCAGCGCTGGCCGGCGGTGCCGAACCCCGCGAACAGCGCGCCGTGCACGGCGAGGTCCAGGTCGGCGTCCTCGGTGACGATCATCGGGTTCTTGCCGCCGAGCTCCAGGCAGGCGCTCTGCAGGTGCCGGCCGGCGAGCTCGCCGATGCGCGCGCCGACCTCCGAGGAGCCGGTGAACCCGATCTTGTCGACCAGGCCGGCGTCGAGGGCCCGGCCGAGGCCGGCGAACGCCGTCTCACCGTCGGCGAAGACCACGTCGAACACCCCGTCGGGCACCCCGGCGCGCCGGATGAGCTGGGCGAACGCGTCGGCGCAGGCGGCGGAGTACTCGGCCGGCTTCCACACCACGGCGTTGCCGCACAGCAGCGCGGGCACCACGTACCAGCTGGGGACGGCGACGGGGAAGTTGCCGGCCGTGATGATCGCGGTGACCCCGACCGGCACGCGGAACGTGAACAGCTGCTTGTCGGGCATCTCGCTCGGCACGGTCTGCCCGTAGAGGCGGCGGCCCTCGCCGAGGAAGAAGTCGCAGGTGTCGACGATCTCCTGCACCTCGCCGCGGGCCTCGGCGATAGTCTTGCCGACCTCCCGCGTCACCAGCGACGCCAGCTCCTCGAAGTTGGCCTCGACGAGGCGGCCCAGGTTGGCGATCACGCGGCCGCGCACCGGTGCCGGCACGTCCGCCCAGTCACGCTGCGCGCGGCGGGCGGACCGGCACGCGGCCACGAACGTGTCGGCGTCCGCGAGGGCGACCTCGGCGACGACCTGGTCGAGGTGGGCCGGGTCGATCGAGCGGTAACGGGCAACGCCCTGCGCGTCGACGGATCTGCCGCCGACGGTGGAGACGAGGAGACGGGTCATTGCTCCATCTTGCCGTGGGGCGTGTCCGCCGGGTGCTGGGACGTCGGCGGCGGTGCGAACGCCAGCTCGCCGCCGAACTGGTCGTGCAGCCGGACGTCGTAGTAGTCGGCGGCGTCGGCGACCCAGTCGCAGGCGTTGCTCAGCTCGGTCGCGTCGAGCGTCTCGGCCATCAGCTCATAGGACGCGATGACGGACTCGTCGCGCCAGAACAGCCGGACGAAGTTGAGCCGGCCGTTGAGCTCGTTGAGCTCGGTCAGCAGCTTCGGCGAGCAGGCCAGCCGGCGCAGCAGCGGGGAGAAGACCCGCACGAACGGCGGATCGTTGGCGACCAGGCGCAGGTAGACCACGGCCGTGCCGCTGCGGATCGCGGCAGGTGTCGCGCTCAGGTCGGCCGGCACCGGTTGCCCACCGAGATAGTCGGTGAGCAGGCGGTGCACTCGCGTGCGCACAGCGGCGTCGATCGACACTCTGTACACCTTATCGAACGAGCGCATCGTCGCTCAGCCCGTCTTTCCGGGACGGCCCGGCGGCAGGAACCCGCGCCGGCGGGCCTCCTTCACCCACCGGTGCGCGGTGCTGACCGGCACGCCGTGCTGGTCGGCGAGGTCGCAGGCGGGTCGCGGCGAGTCCTGGGCGAAGTCGAGATAGACGTCGGCCACCTCGCGGTAGAAGACGTCGGGGCGCCCCCGGGACCGGCCGCCGGCGGCGGGAGCGGCCCGGGACACCGCGAGGGCCGGCTCGACCATCTCCCACCCGGCGTCGACGGCGACCGGCGGCGCGACCGGCCGGCGGCGCGGGTTGAGCACCGGTGGCGTGTCGACCGACTCGTGGACGACCGCAAGCTGCGCGTTGGCGGCGGCCTCGATGCGGCCGACGGGGATGGCGCGCAGCAGGTCGGCGCTCGGGCTGCCGTCGATGCGCAGCCCGGTGAGCACCAGCCGACCACCCATCGCGACGCCGACCCGCACCTGGACGGTCTGCGCCAGGGGCGGCTCCTGGCGCCATTCATACCAGCCATCGGCGACTGGAAAGAGCCGGCCACGCACCCGGCAAATCTAGACCACGAATTCTCAAATCAACAATTGCGCGAACCTAGACGTCTAGATACGCTGATCTGGACACGCCAGCCAGAAGACTTCACGGGGGTGGTCGGAGTTGACGATGCATGGCCGTGCATCGATCGATTCCGGCCGAGGTCAGCGGGGCACGTTCGCGTCGATTGGGGGATCACGGGGCGACGCGGATGGGCGGTTGCCGGGCGGATGCGCAGCAGTGCGCGTTCCGCCCGGCGACGTCGGTGACGAGCTGCGGTCGCGGAGTCTCGCCGGGCTCCGCGACCGTTCCGTCGCCGAGGGGGCGTCGGACGGAGCGCCAGACGTGAGTGCCCGACGATCAGCGGACGACGGTCAGGGGCTGGCGGTCAACGGCCGACGAAGAAGATGAACACTCCGGTCAGGACGACGCCGACGCACAGCAGCGACACCGTTGCGATCGTGATGAGCACCCAGATGACCGCGCCGACCCTGCGGCCGGGGTTGATCTCGATCGGCGCCTCGGCGGCAGCGCGATGACCGGCGGCGTCGTGTTCGGCTGTTTCGAGCTCGCCGGCCAGCTCGTGCGGGTCACCCAGCAGGTCGAGGACGGAGCGCACCTCGGACTCCGACGCGTGGGCCGCCGGAGCCTGCTCGGCCCGCCGGGTCTCGGCGAGCTTGGCGGCGATGTGGTCGCTGAGATCGGCGAGCAGCTCGTCGCGACGGGCGGCAGGCACGCCGTCCAGAGCCTGCTCGACGGCGCGCAAATAGTCGTTGACCAGGCCATCGTAGGTGTTCATGGCGTCCCCGTCCGGAAAAACTGGCACTCTCCAGCATGATCAGTAAGACTTTTCCCGCAGGCAGGCACTCCTGGAGGGGAGCGATGTGAGTCCACCGACCCGCTGGCTCGACGCCGACGAACAACTCGCCTGGCGTGCTTTCTACACCGCCACGACGCAACTCATCGACCGGCTCGACCGCGAGTTGCAGCACGACGCGGGCATGCCGCACGCCTACTACGAGATCCTTGTCGTGCTGTCGGAGTCACCGGGACGCACCCGGCGGATGAGCGAGCTCGCCGACCTCACCCGCTCCTCCCGTAGCCGGCTCAGCCACGCGGTCACCAAGCTCGAGGCCCGCGGCTGGGTGCGCCGGCGCGACTGCGACGACGACAAGCGCGGGCAGTTCGCCGACCTGACCGAGGTCGGGTTCGCCGCCATCGAGGCCGCCGCCCCCGGGCACGTGGAGACGGTGCGCACCCACCTGTTCGACCCGCTCACTCCGGAGCAGGTGGAGCAGCTGCGCAAGATCAGTGAGGCGATCACGGCCTCGCTCAAATAACGCCGGGCGAAGGACAGGCAACGACGGGGGTCGCTGCGCGGCAAGCCTTGTGTCGATCATTCTGTGTCGATACGTTCACGGCCTGCCGCGAGATGATGAGGCCCCGCCATGAAGCGTCTGAAACTCACGCAAACCATCGCCGCCGCGGGCATCGCCGTGGCCATGATCGCCGCGGTGCCGGGCAGCGTCCCGACGCTCCCGGACCAGGCGAAGGCGCCCAGTGGCTACGCCGACGGCGTCCCGCAGTGGGAGGGCGAGCCGTCGATCGCGAGCCTGCTTGCCGGCTCCACCGAGCGGCATGCCGAGCAGTTCTACTTCGTGCTCCCGGACCGCTTCGCCGACGGCGACCCGGCCAACAACACGGGCGGTCTGCCCGGCGACCGGTTGAGCACCGGCTACGACCCGGTGGACAAGGGCTTCTACCACGGCGGCGACCTCAAGGGCGTCATCAGCAAGCTGGACTACATCGAGCACCTGGGCACGACCGCGATCTGGCTCGCGCCCGTGCTGAAGAACCGGCCGGTGCAGGGCAGCGGCGCCGACATCTCCGCCGGCTACCACGGCTACTGGACCACCGACTTCACCCAGATCGACCCGCACTTCGGCACGAAGGACGACCTCAAGCGGCTGATCCGGCTCGCGCACGGGCGCGGCATCAAGGTCTACCTCGACGTCATCACCAACCACACCGCCGACGTCATCCGGTATGCGCAGAACCAGTACACGTACCGGAACAAGACCGACTACCCGTACAAGGACGCGGCCGGCAACAAGTTCGACGACCGCGCCTTCGCCGACGGGCAGCACGGGTTCCCGCCCGTGAACACGCAGTCGTTCCCCTACACCCCGGTCTTCGCGAATGAGGCGGACAAGACGGCCAAGAAGCCGGCCTGGCTCAACGACCCGCTGATGTACCACAACCGCGGCGACTCCACGTTCAGCGGCGAGAACAGCGAATACGGCGACTTCTTCGGCCTCGACGACCTGTGGACCGAGCGTCCCGAGGTGGTCCGCGGCATGACCAAGATCTACGCCGACTGGGTCAAGGACACCGGCATCGACGGCTACCGCATCGACACCACCAAGCACGTCAACCTGGACTTCTGGCCGCAGTTCGTCGACGGCATCGACAAGGTCGCCAAGCCCGACTTCTTCATGTTCGGCGAGGTGTACGACGCCGACCCCGAGTTCGACTCGATCTACGTGCGCAAGGGCCGGCTCCCGGCGACCCTGGACTTCCCGTTCCAGCAGGCCGCGACCGACTACGTGGCGCGGGGCGGCTCCGCGGCGGGGCTCGCCGGCGTCTACGCCAAGGACGACCTGTACACCTCCGCGGGCACGACCGCGGGGACCCTGCCGACGTTCCTGGGCAACCACGACATGGGCCGCATCGGCATGTTCGTCGCCGGCGGCGGCACCGACCCGGCCAGCCACCTGCGCCGCGACCAGCTCGGCCACGAGCTGATGTTCCTCACCCGCGGGCAGCCGGTCATCTACTCCGGCGACGAGCAAGGCTTCACCGGCGCCGGCGGCGACAAGGACGCCCGGCAGGACATGTTCCCGAGCGTCTCGCCCGACTACCTCGACGACGACCTGCTCGGCACCGACACGACCCACGCCACCGCGCACTACGACGAGACCCACCCGATCTACCGCACCATCGCCGACCTGGCCCGGCTGCGGCAGGCGCACCCGGCGCTCAAGCAGGGCGTCCAGGTGACCCGCTACGCGGCGCAGGGCGCGGGCGTCTTCGCGTTCTCCCGGATCGACCCGCAGCAGCGGGTGGAGTACCTGGTCGCGACCAACAACGCGACCACGACCCAGACCGTCACCGTGCCCACCTACATGGCGAGCACCACCTTCGACCGGATCTACCCGGCCGGTGGGGGGATCGCCGCGTCCGCCGGCGACGGCGGGCTGCAGGTCGACGTCCCGCCGCTGAGCACCGTGGTGTTCAAGGCCCGCGGCGCGATCGCCAAGCCGGCCGCCAAGCCGACGGTCAAGCTGGTCGCGCCCGCCGCCGGGCAGCCGGTCCCGGGCCGCGCCGAGGTCAAGGCGGAGGTCACCGGCGACCCGCTGTCGACGGTCACGTTCGCCGCGAAGGTCGGCAACGGCCCGTGGAAGCTGCTCGGCACCGACAACGCCGCACCGTACAGCGTCTACCACGACCTCGACGGGCTGCCGGCCGGCACCCCGCTGACGTACAAGGCGGTCGTGCGGGACGGGTCCGGTCGCACCGCCGAGACGAGGATCACGGCGAAGGTCGGCACGCCGCCGAGCGCGGCCGCGCCCGACTACGCGATCGTGCACTACCAGCGTCCGACCGGCGGTTATGACCCGTGGAGCCTGTACGCGTGGGGCGACATCGAGTCGCCGATGACATGGCCGGTCGGTGCCCCGTTCGCCGGGGAGGACTCGTACGGGCGCTTCGCATGGGTCAAGCTGAAGCCGGGAGCGGCGAATGTCGGTTTCCTCGTGGTCGACTCCGGCGGGGTGAAGGACGTCGCCGTCGACCGTTCGCTCGACCCGACGAAGACGCCGGAGATCTGGCTCAAGCAAGGAGACGCGACCATCTACACCTCACAGGCCGCGGCCACCGGCACCGTCGCCGTGCACTACGGGCGGCCCGACGGTGACTACACCGGCTGGGGCCTGCACCTGTGGGGCGACGGCCTCGCGCCCGGCACCGGCACCGACTGGTCCGCGCCGCGCCAGCCCGACGGCACCGACGCCTACGGCGCCTTCTGGCACGTGCCGGTGACCGACCCGGGCAAGCCGGTCAACTTCATCGTCCACAAGGGCGACGTGAAGGACCCCGGCGCCGACCAGTCCGTCCTGCCGAGCCGGCAGGGCGAGGCATGGGTGCGTTCCGGGGACGCGACGGTGCACCCGACCCGCGCCGCCGCCGAGCACACCGCGGTGCTGCACTACCGCCGCCCGGCCGGCGACTACACCGGGTGGGGCCTGCACGTCTGGACCGGCGCCGCGACCCCGACGGAGTGGGCGAGCCCGCTGCCGCCGGAGGGCTTCGACGCGTTCGGGGCCCGGTTCCGCGTACCCCTCGCCGACAACGCCACCACGCTCAACTACATCGTGCACAACGGCGACACCAAGGACCTGCCCAGCGACCAGGCGCTCGACCTCGTCACCGTCGGGCACGAGGTGTGGATCCTGTCCGGGCAGGAGCGGTACCTGCTGCCGATCCCGCCGCAGGGCACCCCCGACACCGACCTGACCAAGGCCAAGGCGGTGTGGGTCGACCGCGACACCATCGCCTGGCGGGCCGGGCCGACCGACGGGCACAGCTACGAGCTGCTGTCCGCGCCCGCCGGCGGGCTGTCGGTGGTCGACGGGCAGGTGGTCGGCACCGCCACGGCCCTCGCCATGCGGGCGACCGGCAGCCTGACCGAGCCGCAACGGGCGAAGTACCCGCACCTGTGGGCGTATCAGGCGTTCCACGTCACCGGTGACCGCACCGCGATCGCCACGGCGCTGCGGGGGCAGGTCGTCGTCGTCGAGCGCGACGCCGCCGGCACCGTCACCGAGGCCAGCGCCGTGCAGGTCGCCGGGGCGCTCGACGACCTGTACGTGGGTGCCGTCGGGGCCAAGCTCGGCCCGCACTTCGAGGGTGGCCGGGTCGCGGTCAGCGTCTGGGCGCCGACGGCGCAGAACGTCGTGTTCGAGCTCTTCGACGACCCGGCCGCCCAGCCGGTGCTGAAGCCGATGCAGCGCGACGAGCACACCGGCGTGTGGAGCGTGGTCGGCGACCGGACCTGGAAGGGCCGCTACTACCGGTTCCGGGTCACCGCCTGGCAGCCCGCGGTCCGGGGGGTGACGACGGCGTCGGTGACCGACCCGTACTCCGTGTCCCTGGCCGCGAACTCCACCCACAGCCAGATCGTCGACCTGTCCGACGCCGCGCTGCAGCCGCCCGGCTGGTCCGCGGTGCGCAAGCCGCCGGCGCCGTCCCGGCCGCAGATCCAGGAACTGCACGTGCGGGACTTCTCCGTCGCCGACACCACCGTGCCGCAGGAGCAGCGCGGCACGTACCTGGCGTTCACGCAGGCGCAGTCGGCGGGCATGACGCACCTGCGGGAGCTGGCCCAGGCCGGCGCGTCCTACGTGCACCTGCTGCCGGTCTTCGACATCGCCACGATCCCGGAGCGGCGGGCCGACCAGCTGCAGCCGCCGTGCGACCTGGCCGCGCTGCCACCGGACTCCAGCCAGCAGCAGGCCTGCATCGCCCAGATCGCGGAGCAGGACGGCTTCAACTGGGGCTACGACCCGTTCCACTACTCCACCCCCGAAGGGTCCTACGCGACCGACCCGCAGGGCACCCCACGGATCAACCAGTTCCGCCAGATGGTCGCCGGGATCAACGGCGCCGGGCTGCGGGTCGTCGTGGACGTGGTCTACAACCACACCACCGCCGCCGGCACCGACGCGCACTCGGTCCTCGACCAGATCGTGCCCGGCTACTACCACCGGCTGCTCGACGACGGCACCGTGGCCAACTCGACCTGCTGCGCCAACACCGCGCCGGAGAACGCGATGATGGGCAAGCTGGTCGTCGACTCGGTGGTGCTGTGGGCCAAGCAGTACAAGGTCGACGGTTTCCGCTTCGACCTCATGGGCCACCACCCGAAGGCCAACATCCTGGCGGTGCGCGCCGCCCTGGACCAGCTGACCCTCGGCAAGGACGGTGTCGACGGCAAGAAGATCCTGATCTACGGCGAGGGCTGGAACTTCGGCGAGGTCGCCAACGACGCCCGCTTCGTGCAGGCGACCCAGACCAACATGGCCGGCACCGGGATCGGCACGTTCAACGACCGGCTCCGCGACGCGGTCCGCGGCGGCGGCCCGTTCGACGGCGACCCGCGCATCCAGGGGTTCGCGTCCGGCCTGTACACCGCGCCCAACGGCGACCCGGCCAACGGCAGCACCGCCGAGCAACGGGCCAGGCTGCTGCACTACCAGGACCTGATCCAGGTCGGGCTCACCGGCAACCTCGCCGCCTACGAGTTCGTCGACTCCACCGGCCACCGGGTCACCGGCGCGCAGGTCGACTACAACGGCTCGCCCGCCGGGTACACGAGGCTGCCCGCCGAGGGCGTCACCTACGTCGACGCGCACGACAACGAGATCCTGTATGACGCCCTCGCCTACAAGCTGCCGCCCGGCACGACCGCGGAGCAGCGGGCGAGGCTGCAGGTGCTCGCCCTGTCCACGACGGTGTTCGGGCAGGGGACCGGGTTCGTCACCGCCGGCTCCGACCGGCTGCGCTCCAAGTCCCTGGACCGCAACTCGTTCAACTCCGGCGACTGGTTCAACCAGATCCGGTGGGACTGCGCCGGCGGCAACGGCTTCGGCGCGGGCCTGCCACCGGCCGCCGACAACCAGGACAAGTGGTCCTACGCGCAGCCGCTGCTGGCCAACCCGGCCCTGGTGCCCGACTGCGCCGCGATCGACCTGGCCGAGGCCCGCTTCCAGGAGCTGCTGCGGATCCGGGCGAGCTCGCCGGCGTTCGCCCTCGGCACCGCCGCCCAGGTCCAGCAGCGGGTGGCGTTCCCGCTGTCGGGCCCGTCGGCCACGCCGGGCGTGATCACGATGACGCTGGACGCCCGCGGTCTCGACCCGCGGTACCGCACCATCGTCGTGGTCTTCAACGCCGGCGTGACCGCCGCCACGCAGACGGTCGGCGGCTACACCGGCGCGCAGTTCGCGCTCCATCCGATCCAGGCGGCCTCGGCGGACCCGCTGGCGCGGCAGGCCACGTTCGACGCCGCACACGGCACGTTCACCGTCCCGGCCCGCACCGTCTCGGTGTTCGTCCAACCCGCATAACGGCACTGCACCGGCACCGGCCGCGCAAAGTTCTCAGGAACGGGCGGTCGGTGCCGTTTTGTCCGGTGTGAAGGCGTTCACTGTCGCGGGGCTGCTGCTGGTCGCGGTGCTGGCCGGGGCCACCGGCAAGCCGTCGCCGCCGCCCGGGCCGCCGCTGCCGGGTCCGCCGGCGGTCATCGAGCCGGGCGCGCCGCCGTCGACGCTGCCCACGCTGCACCAGCCGCCGTCGCTGCGGGAGCCGTCCGGCCGGTCGGTCGCGCCGTCGGCGTCGGCGTCGGTTTCGGGGGGCGTCGCATCGGCCGAGCCAAGCGTTAAAGCAACCTCAAGTCCGAGCCCGGTGGGCAAGACCGGGACCAGCCGCCGGTCGGCGGGGTGGATCGGGCTCGGCGTGGTCGTCGCGCTGGCCGGAGCGGCCACTTTCGTCGTACTGCGACGCCGTCGTCACGCATAGTCGCAAATCGCAGGCCGTTTGGCTTGTGACCGCCGCCGTTCGGCGAATGAAGTCTTATCGGCGAAGCGCCTTTCCAGTAGCGTGCCCTTTCGTGCTCCTTAACGTCCTGTCCCGCTACAGCGGGTCGACGGGGCGCACTCGCCTTCACTCTCCGCACACGCGTGCGGACATTGCGTGTCCTCTGTGACGAGTAGGGGATGACGGTTGGCAGGCAGCAGCTCCTCCCGAGCGACCGGCGCCGACTCGCCCCGCGCGATCGGCAGCGGCGGTCGGCAGCGCGGGTCGGGCGCACCTGACACGTCGGTCGCCGGCCACCGCCGCGGCGGTGCCGCCCGGCCCAGCCGGCTGCGGTCCGTCCGCACCCAGCTGCTCGCGCCGATCATCGTCGCCATGATCGGCCTCGCCGCGCTCAGCACCGCGCAGGCCGCGGCCGCCACGTCCGCCGCGCGGGACGCGGTCCGGGCCCGTACCCTCGCGTCGACCGCGACCAGCGCGGTGAGCTTCGTGCACGAGCTGGAGCGCGAGGTCGCCGAGACCGCCGCGCTGCGGCAACGTGGTGGCAAGTCCGGCGTGTCGCTCGTCGTGGCGCAGCGGCAGCGCACCGACGTGGCCGCCAAGCGGTACCTCGACGACAGCCGCGCCGCGGTCAAGGCCGTGCCGGCGCTCGACGAGGCAGTCCGGGCGGTCAACGGCATCTACAGCCGGCTCGGCGCGACCCGCGAGTCCGCCGACAACAACGCCGCGATCTCGCTGATGGCGGACCCCGTGTACCGCCCCCTGGCCGAGGCGCTGCTGGCCATCGCCGACGCGGTGCCGGCGCAGATCGCCGACATCGAGCTGGCCAACGCGGCCCGCGCGGTCGCCGCCGTCGGCGCGGTCGAGCACTTCGCCGCCCTGGAACGTGACCTGCTGCGCGTCGTCTTCTCCCGTGGCTCCGTCGAACCCGGCGACCTTGGCGCGATGTCGGACCTGCGCGGCGCCCGCAACCAGCGGGTCGCGGAGTTCCAGCGGGCCGCGACCAGCGCCGAGCGCACCGTGTACGACGGCGAGATCCGCGGCCTTGACGTCGACAAGGCCGACAAGCTCAGCGCCGCCGCCCGCAACGCCGAGAAGGACCCGGCCGGGCTGAAGGTCGACGCCGACACCTGGTTCGTGGCGCAGTCCGGCTTCATCCGCCGGCTCAACATCGTCAGCCTGAACCTGTCCGACCGGCTCGACGGCCGGGCCGAGCAGATCGCCGTCACCGCGCAGCGGCGCGCCTGGGCGACCGTCATCGGCACCGCCGTCGTCGGTCTCGCCGCGCTCGCCATCGCGATCACGCTCGCCGTGCGGACCGCCCGCCGGCTGCGCCGGCTGCGGGCCGCCGCCCTCACCGTCGCCCGGCAGGAACTGCCCGACGTCATCCACTCCGTGACCACCGGCGCGCCGCTGCCGACCGGCACCTCGGCCGCGGCGGCGACCCGCAGCATCGCCGCCACCAACGACGAGATCGGGCAGGTCGCCGACGCCTTCGCCACGGTGCACCGCACCGCGCTGCGGCTCGCCGGTGAGCAGGCGGAACTGCGCGTCGACGTGTCCCGGATGGCGGAGGTGCTCGCCCGGCGCATCCGTACCCTCATCACCCGGCAACTGCGGCTGCTGGACGAGTTCGAACGCGACGAGACCGACCCTGACGTGCTGGCCCGCCTCTTCGCGCTCGACCACATCGCGGCCCGCCTGCGCCGCAACGGGGAGAACCTGCTGGTCCTCTCCGGCGGCGAGCCGGGCCGGCCGGCGACCCAGGCGGTCGGCATCGGCGCGGTCATCACGGCCGCCGCGTCGGAGATCGAAGACTTCCAGCGGGTCGAGGTCCAGCCCGCCGAACTGGCGATCACCGGGCCGGTCGTAGGTGACCTCGTGCACCTCCTGGCCGAACTGCTGGAGAACGCGACGACGTTCTCGCCCCCGACGCAGCAGGTCCGCGTCGACGCCCGGCCCACGGTCGACGGGGCGATCATCCGCGTGCACGACAGCGGGATCGGCATCGCACCCCGGCGGCTCGTGGAGATCAACTCGCGGCTGGCCACGCCGACGACGCTGAGCAGCGCGGCGGCCGGCACGATGGGGCTGCACGTGGTGGCCCACCTCGCCGCCCGGCACCGGATCCGGGTCGAGCTGCACGCCACCGGCAGCGGGACGGTCGCCTACGTGGCGCTGCCGCACCGGGCGCTGGAGCGGATGAGCGCGCTGCCGGTCGGCTCGCCGGCGCTGCACCCGGTCTCCTCCGCGCCGTTCCCCTCCGCCCCTGTGTCGTCGGCTCCCGTCTCGTCGGCGCCGGTCTCCTCGGCTCCCGTCTCCTCCGCGCCGGTCTCCTCCGCGCCGATCTCCGCGGTGCCCGTCTCCGCCTCGCCTGGGTTCGGGTCGTCGCAGGGGTTCGGGCCGCCGCCGGTGGTCGTGCCGTCGACCGTCGGCGCGCCGCTGGGTCGCCCCCGCGCACCGCAGCCGCCGATGCCCGTCGCGCAGCACTCCGTCCCTGGCGCGGCACAGCATCCGGTGCCTGGCGTCGCGCATCACCCCGTGCCTGGCGTGGCACATAACTCCGTGCCTGGCGTGGCGCAACACACCGTGCCTGGCATCGCACAGCAACCACTGCCGCAGGTACCGCGGCAGCACCAGCCAACTCCGTCCGGGCCGCCCGCACCCTGGTTCCGCCCGTATCTCAGCGGTGGCGACACCCCTGCGCCGCCCATCCCCGGTTCGTTCACCCCGCCGCCCCCCGGTGCCTGGCCGCCACGGCCAGAGGTCCCGTCCAGTACCGGAGGTGGCTCGATGAACGAGCAGGGCGACCTACCCCGCCGTCGCCCCGGCGCGCAGCTCGCACCCGGAGTCACTGAACCGCAGCCGCAGCCCTCCCGCAGTAACGCGGTCGACCCGGACGCCGTCCGGTCCCGGCTCTCCGCGTTCGCAGAGGGCGTGTCGGCCGCCGCGCGCCGCACGAACAGCACAGCCTCAGGACAGAAGGACCAGTGATGGCGATGCCAGACGCTCAGAACCCGACCGGCGCAGGCCAGCTCGACTGGCTGATGGCGAGTTTCGCACGGCAGGTCCCCGATGTCGCGCACGCGATCACCGTCTCCGGCGACGGCCTGCGCCTGGCCTGCTCCGCCGACCTGCCGGTGGACCAGGCCGACCACCTCTCCGCCGTCATCAGCGGCCTGGCCAGCCTCACCTTCGGCGCGGCCCGCGTCATGCAGGCGGGCCAGGTGCGCCAGACCATCGTCGACATGGACGGCGGCGTCATGATCGTCATGTCGGTGGGTGACCGCGCGCTGCTCGGCGTGCTCGCCGCACCCGGCTGCGACCTCGGTCAGGTCGGCTACGAGACGGCAATGCTCGTGCACCGGGTCGCCGACGCGCTCGACCCGCTGCCTCGGGATGCGATGCTGCGGTGAGGCGTTTTCCCGGTGTACTGGTAGCGCTCGTCGTCCTCGCTCTCGCCGGGTGCGGCTCGACGACGCCGCCGCGGGCCGGCGCGGACCTGTGGCACGGCGGGCGGATCTACATCGCCACCGGCAACACCACCGGCGTCTACTACCAGTTCGGTGGCGGCTACGCCGACCTGGTCACCAAGCACGTGCCCGGCTACGAGGCGCGCGCCGAGGCGACCGGCGCCTCCAGCGAGAACATCGAACGCGTCGCGACCGGTGACATGGACGTCGCGTTCAGCGTCGCCGACGCCGCCGGCGACGCCTACCTCGGCAAGGGCCCCTTCGACGGCAAGCCGCAGAAGGTCGTCGCGCTGGCCCGGATCTACCGCAGCTACGCCCAGGTCGTCGTGCGCAACTCCGCGAAGATCACGAAGTTCGCCGATCTGCGGGGCAAGCGCGTCTCGACCGGTTCGACCGGCTCGGGCGCCGACGTGCTCGCCGGCCGGCTCCTCTTCGCCGGCGGGATCAACCCCGACACCGAGATCGTCCGTTCGCGGCTCTCGCTGCCCGAGACGACCAAGGCCATGCAGGCCGGCACGGTCGACGCGCTGTTCTTCACCGGCGGCCTGCCCACCCCCGGCATCGCCGACCTGATGGCCAGCGCACCGGGGGAGTACTCGCTGCTGCCGCTCGCCGATCTGCTCAAGCCGCTCACATTCCGGTACGGCGCCGTGTACGCCGCCGGAAAGCTGCCCAAGGCGGTCTACGAGACCCCGACGGACATCGACACGATCGTCATCGGCAACCTCCTGCTGGTGTCGCCGGACATGCCGGAGCAGCTGGCCCACGACCTGACGAAAATCCTGTTCGACTACCAGCTCGAGCTGAGCCGCGTACACCCCGAGGGTGCCAACTATGACAAAGCCGGCGCTCTGGGCACCGATCCGGTGCCGCTGCACCCCGGTGCCGCAAGGTTCTACAGCAGCGGCTGACGTGTGACGTTATGGATCTCTCATTCGCCGAATGCGAGGAGGGTGATCATGCCCTTGGGCTGTCAAGATGACCTCGTGACCGCCACCCAGCAAGACCTCGTTCGCCTGGACGACATCCGCGACGCCGCCGCGCGGATCTCCGGCCTCGTGGTCCGCACCCCGCTGCTGCCGTGCCCCTGGGCAGACGAACTGTGGCTGAAGCCGGAAAGCCTCCAACCGATCGGTGCGTTCAAGCTGCGCGGCGCGACCAACGCCCTGCACCGCCTCGACCTCGACCACCGCCGCGCCGGCGTGGTCACGCACTCCTCCGGCAACCACGGCCAGGCCCTCGCCTACGCCGGCCGGGCCCTGGGCATCCCCGTCGCCGTCGTCATGCCCGACGTGTCGACCCCGCTGAAGATCGAGGCGACCCGCGGCTACGGCGCCGAGGTCATCCTCGTCCCGCAGGCCTCCCGCGAGACGGTGGCGAAGCAGTTCGTCGCCGAGCGGGGCATGACCCTCATCCCGCCGTACGACCACCCCGACATCATCGCCGGCCAGGGCACCGTCGGCCTGGAGATCTTCGAGGACCTCTCCAACGTCGACGTCGTCGTCGTCCCCGTCGGTGGCGGCGGCCTCTCCTCCGGCGTCGCGACCGCGATCAAGGCCCTCGCCCCGCACGTCGCCGTGATCGGCGTCGAGCCGGCCGTCGCCGCCGACGCCGCGGAGAGCCTCGCCGCCGGCGTCGTGCGCATCTGGCCCGAGCAGCGCATGCTCAGCACTGTCGCCGACGGCCTGCGGACCCCGCTGTCGGAGCTGACCCTCGCCCACCTCAGCGCCCACCTCGACGCGATCGTCACCGTCGCCGAGGACGAGATCCTCGACGCGGTGAAGGTGCTCGCCCGCCGCGGCCGCCTCATCGCCGAGCCGAGCGGCGCCGTGACCACCGCCGCCGTCCTGCACCACCGCGACGAACTCCCCGCCGGCCGCACCGTCGCCGTCGTCAGCGGCGGCAACATCGACCCCCGCCTGGCCGCCACCCTTTTCGCCTCCTGACAGTTATCCACAGGCTGTGGGTAACACCTGTGGGCATCGCCACCGTCACCCGCTCACGGATTGACCCCGATCACCGCTGATTGCGTGACGAGCAGGCAACACGCAGGTGGATCCGGGCTGTACTCCACGTGGTTATCCACAGGCGTCGCCGTGTTCATCCACAGACTTCCGCGATGTTATCCACAGGTGGGGACAGTTCGCTGTGGACATCCGCAGGGGCCGTCCCCACCCGCACCGTCATCCCCCACCACAGGCGCAAGCCGCACTGCGGCGACCTGTCCGTTTCGCGCCGGGCGTCCGGTTGCCGGGATGCGGCGGCGGGACGCGGGGCACGGCCGGTGAGGTCGTCGCCGATGGCAGGCAGGCGACCGAGTCCGCCGCCGCTGCCGAGCCCACCGCGGACGCGGGCCGTCACAGCCTCCGAAATGCGATTACTCGAAGGATCCGCGTGGTCCCGACCCCACGGATCTTTCGAACTATCGCAGGAAGCCGCCTCCGTCGTGGGCGGCGGCCGTGGCCGGTCCGCTGCCGGCACACCGGGGACGTCTTGGTCGAGTTGTCGCTGCCGTCGTCGAGTGGCGGCCGTCCGCCGAGCAAACTGCGACATGGGCCGCCTGCGGCGCATGGCTGGCTAAGGCCTATCGGCGGCACTCAACCGCGCGACGCCTCAACCACGCGACGCCCCGCCCGCGTTCATGGCGGGCGAGGCGTCGGCGGCCGTGCAGGGCTCAGCGGATCGTCAGGCGAGGCCGACCCGGTCGAGGACCCAGGCGGTGATGAACGCTTCCTCGCGCCAAGCGTCATAGCGCCCGCTCGGGCCGCCGTGGCCGGCGCCCATCTCCGTCTTCAGCAGGACGTCGGAGTTGGGGGAGAGGGTGCGGAGCCGGGCGACCCACTTGGCCGGCTCGTGATACAGGACGCGGGTGTCGTTGAGGCTGGTCACAGCCAGGATCGCGGGGTAGGGGCGGGGCGAGAGGTTCTCATAGGGGGTGTACGACTTCATGTACGCATACACCTCCGGGTCCTCCAGCGGATTGCCCCACTCCTCCCATTCGGTGACCGTCAGCGGGAGCGACGGGTCGAGGATGGTGTTGAGGGCGTCGACGAAGGGGACCTGGGCGACGATGCCGGCGAAGGCCTCCGGGGCGATGTTGGCCACGGCGCCCATGAGCAGGCCGCCGGCGGAGCCGCCGCGGGCGACGAGCTTGTCCGACGAGGTCCAGCCGGCCTTGACCAGGTGCTCGGCGCAGGCGACGAAGTCGGTGAACGTGTTCTTCTTCGCCAGGAGCTTGCCCTCGTCATACCAGCGGCGGCCCATCTCGCCGCCGCCGCGGATGTGGGCGACGGCGAAGACGACGCCCCGGTCGAGCAGGGTCAGGCGCGGGATGGAGAACCAGGGGTCCATCGAGGCCTCGTAGGAGCCGTAGCCATAGAGGACGGCGGGGGCGGAGCCGTCGCGAGGGGTGCCGGCGCGGGCCACGATGGAGATCGGGACGCGGGTGCCGTCCTCGGCGAGGGCCCACTCGCGGTGCTGCTCATAGCGGGCGGGGTCGAAGTCGCCCAGGACCGGCTTCTGCTTGCGCAGGGTCAGCTCGCCGCTGTCGAGGTTGCAGTCGAAGACCGAGTCGGGCGTGACGAGCGAGACATAGTGCAGGCGGAACGAGGTGGTGTCGTATTCGAGGTTGGCCTCGGGGCCGGCGGAGTAGATCGGCTCGGGGAAGGCGATGTCATAGGACGCGTCGCCGTGCAGCGGCACGACCCGGATGCCGGTGAGGCCGTCGCGGCGCAGCGAGATGACCAGGTGGCCGGAGAACGCGTCGACGCCGAGCAGGCGGGTGCCGGGCTCGTGCTCGATGAGCGTGTTCCAGGCGCCCGGGGCGTCGGCGGAGGTGTAGGACAGCGCGAAGTCCTCGGCGCCGTCGTTGTGCAGGATCAGGAACCGGTGGCCGTGGTGCTCCACCGAGTATTCGATGCCCTGCCGGCGGGGCGCGATCGACACCGGCGGGCTGGTCGGCGCGTCGGCCGGGATGACCAGGACCTCGCTGGTGATCTTGCTGTGGATGTCGATGAGGATGAAGCGCTCGGAGCGGGTCAGGTCGACGCCGACCCAGAACCGCTCGTCGGTCTCCTCGTGGACGATCACGTCCTCGCCGGCGGTGCCCATGGCGTGCCGCCAGATCCGGTTGGGCCGCCACGCCTCGTCGACGGTGATGTAGAACAGCGTCGAGCCGTCACCGGACCACGCGGAGCCGTAGAACGCGTCCTCGACGGTGTCGGGCAGCAGCTCACCGGTGTCGAGATCCTTCACGCGCAGGGTGAAGCGCTCGTCGCCGGCGAAGTCGGTGCTGTAGGCCAGGCGGCGGCTGTCGGGGCTGATGTCGAACGTGCCCAGCGCGAAGAACTCGGAGTCGCCGGCGAGCTCGTTGCCGTCGAGCAGGATCTGCTCGCCGGGCAGGGCGCCGCCGTCGCCGATCTCGGGCGGGGTGCTCTGACCCGCGGCGACCGGGACGCGGCAGTGGATCCCATACTGCTTGCCCTCTTCGGTGCGCGTGTAATACCAGAACGCGCCCTTGCGGGTCGGCACCGAGAGGTCGGTCTCCTTGGTGCGGGACTTGATCTCGTTGAACGCCGTCTCGCGGAGGCTCTCCAGGTGCGCCGTCGCCGCGGTCGTGAAGGCGTTCTCCGCCTCGAGATAGGCGACCGTGTCTGGATCTTCCTTGTCCTGCAGCCAGAAGTATTCGTCGACCACGGTGTCGCCGTGGTGCGTCCGCTCGTGCGGAACCTGCTTCGCCGTCGGCGGCTGAACGCCCGTCACACCTGAAGTCACGCTTCAAGACGTTACCCGTACCCACCGACACTTTCCGTCGCGTCGCCCCCCTCAAGACACCCCACGGGAAAAGCAACCAAGGGGGTAAGTCGGCAGTCTGTCCTGTAGGAGAAAGCGGCGCCGGTACCGTCATGGTCTCGAAGTTCGGGCGAGCCCATGGAGGAGTGCGGTGCGGCGTCGCGGGGTGTTGCACATTGGGGTGGCGGGACTGGCAGCGATGCTGGTCCAAGCGTGCGCCGAGGAGTCGAATGCACCTGACGTGAAGGGTGGCGCGGCGCCGGGCTCCTCCGGCGCGGTCCGACCGACCTCCACGTTCGACCCCTCGGTGTACGTGCCCGCCCCGGTGCCGATCACCGAGCTCAGGAAGCTGTTCAACTACGACGCCAAGGCGACGCTCAACGCCCAGCTGACGGACAAACGGACCGGCGACGGCGTGATCCTCGAGGACATCACGTATTCCGACACCAGGGGTCGCGAGGAGATCCCGGCGTACGTGCTGGGCCCCGAGAAGTTCACCGGCCGGCTGCCCGCGGTGGTCTACGCGCACGGCAGCGACGGCAACCGCGACACGCTGCTGGAGGAGGCGATGGCGGTGGCGCGGCTGGGCGCGCTGGTGTGCGTGCCGGACCTGCCGCTCAAGCCGTCGGGTGATCCGGTCGCGGACAGCAAGGTGGTCGCCGACTCCGTGGTGGCGTTGCGGCGCGCCTTCGACCTGCTGATCCGCCGCTCCGACTGCGACGGTTCGCGGGTCGGATTCGCCGGGCACAGCTGGGGTGCCGCTCAGGGCGCCGTCCTGTACGGGGTCGACTCCCGCATCACAGCGAGCGTGCTCGCCTCCGGCACCAGCCGGATCTCCAGGTGGATGGTGCGGCAGCCGCCGGTGCCGGCCGACTGGCACGCCTATCTGGATGCATTGTCCCGATTCGATGCTCTGCCATATGTCGCGGTGACAGGACGCAAGCCGGTGCTGCTGCAGTTCGGCAAGCAGGACGCGGTGGTCCCGGAGGCCGAGCGCACGGAGCTGGCGAACGGCGTCGCCGGGCCGAAGGAGCGCAAGGACTACGACACCGGTCACGATCTTGCCGCGTTCGAGGCGGCGGTCACCGACCGGGTGGCCTTCCTGCGGAAGCAGTTGCGGCTGAAGTAAGGACCGACTACGCTTCGAACATATGTTCGATGTCGCTTGGTGCATCATGTGCATGGTTCCTGCGCTCGATCATTCATGAACGCGTCGTTGGGAAAGCTTGGATCATGCCCTCACCGGCCTGCCCAGGCTTCCGCGAATCCCGCCGGCGAGCACTTCCCCGTGTGGTCGTCTCGTCGGACGGTCCAGCTGGTGCTGGACCGTGAGCAGGGAAGCGTGGGCTGCGGTGAGCGTGATCGAAGTGCTGGCGGAGGCGTGCGGGCCGGAGCACGTGTGGGAGGCCGGCCCGGCCGACCGGGTGGACGGCGTGCCGGCCAGCTGGGTCGTGGCGCCCGGCACCGCCGAGGAGGTCTCCGGCGTGCTCCGCGCCGCGGCCGCCGCAGGGCTGTCGGTCGTGCCGTCCGGCGCCGGCACCAAACTCGACTGGGGACTCCCGCCCACGCACGTCGACGTGCTGGTGGACCTCCGTCGCATGACCGGCGTGCTCGATCACGCACCCGACGAGCTCGTCGCCACCGTCGCCGCCGGCACCCCTATGCGGGCGCTGCGGGCGTACCTCATGCGCGAAGGCCAACGCATCCCGCTCGACGTCGCCTCTCCGGGCGCGACCCTGGGCGGCGTCCTCGCCACCAATGAGGCCGGCCCGCTGCGCCACCGGTTCGGCACGCCGCGGGAGCTGATCGCGGGGGTGCGGGTGGCGCTGGACGAGGGCAGCCTGGAGCGCCACGTCGACGGGCACGACCTGGCCAGGCAGATCTGCGGGTCGCTCGGCACGCTGGGCGTGATCACCGAGGCGACCGTCCGGCTGGAGCCGCTGCCCGCGTCCAGGGCCTGGGTGGTGCGCCCGGTCTCGACCCCACGCGAGGTGCAGCAGCTGACCGAGGCGCTGGTCTCCTCGTCGCTCGGCGCCGCCGCCATCGAGGCCGACCTGCCCGGCGGTGCGGGCCGGCCCGCCGAGATCGCCGCGCTGTTCGAAGGCAGCCGCGCCGCCGCCACCGCCAGGGCCGAGGCGGCCGCCCGCTTACTCGGGGGCGGCGCCGCCGTCGAGCAGGCGCCGCCCGACTGGTGGGGCAGCTACCCGTTCGACGCCGACGACGTGGCGCTGAAGATCTGGGGCCAGCCCAGTGAATTGTTCGCCGTCGTGTACGCGTTGCGCGACGCCGCCGGCATCCCGGTGCCGGTCCGCGGCTCGGTCGGCGCGGGCGTCGCCCACGTGGCCCTGCCCGGCACGATCCCGGCGGATCGGCTCGGCGGGATGCTCACCGCCGCCAGGACCGTCCTGCTGGCCCGCGGCGGCGGCGGTTGCACGCTCCTGCGCGCCCCCGTCGACCTGCGCGAACTCGTGGAGACCTACGGCCCGGGCCGGCTGACGGACGACACCGTCCGGCTGAAGCTCGCCCTGGACCCCGAGGAGCGGATGGCTCCCGGTCGGCTGCCCGCCTGCTAACGGCGGGTCTTCTCCGTCCAGACAACCAGTTGGTCGACACCGTCGATCTCGGTCGTGTACTGCCGTGCCGGCACCTCGACGAAGCCGAACCGCCGGTGCAGGGCGATCACCTGCTTGTTCCACGCGAGCGTGCGGCCGCCGACCGACGTGAGCTTCATCTCGTCGAAGGCGTAGGCGACCGCCGCCTTCTCCAGCTCCATCCACGCGGGCAGCAGCTCGCCGCGCTCCTCCAGGCCGTCGACGTCGAGGAAGAACCCCCACTCGGCGGTGCCGGCGTCCTCGTCGTGGTCGTTGAACGTGACGACGCCGCAGTCATTGCCCTTGTAGGCGAAGATGAGCGCCCGGCGGGACGGGTCCGACTGGACCTTCGCCCACCACTGTGCGTGACCCTCAGGGGTGATGAACGCGGTGTAGATGCTGGCACCGCGGGTCTTCGGGTGATTGCGCCAGCGGCGGATGGTCTCGACATCCGATTCGTCGGCTTCGCGCAGCACCTGGAAACCTCCCGTGGGTCAGGCGTGACTCATTGAAAGACCGGCCAACGGTACACTCGCTCGCGGATGCCAGCCCGCTTTCCCGATCGAACAGGACCCTGAGCTGATGAGCAACCTCGATCGTCTCCGCGTCGCCTTCCGCACCGCGCTGGCGCTGCCGGAGGACTATGACGTCGACAAGCTCGAATACCGGGGCATCGAGAAATGGGACTCGCTGGCGCACCTTTCCCTGGTCGGCGAGATCGAGGACACGTTCGACGTGATGATCGACACCGACGAGGTGATCGACCTCAGCTCGTTCGACAAGGCCGTCGAGATCCTCGGAAAGCACGACGTTGAGTTCTCCGACTGACGCCAGGGTCGCCCTCGTCACGGGATCCTCACGGGGGATCGGCCGTGCAGTCGCGCGGAAGCTCGCTACCGAGGGTTACCAACTGGTCCTCCACGGCATGCGGGAGGGCTCGGCCAAGACCACGGCCGACGAGATCACCGCCGACTTCGACATCGAGCCGCTGGTCGTGCACGGCGACGTCAGCGACGCCGCCGAGGTCAAGTCCATGCTGCGGCTCGTCTTCGAGCGCCACCGCCGCCTCGACGCCCTGGTCGTCAACGCCGGCGTGCACGAGGCCGGCCTGCTCGGCATGATGGGCGACGCGGCCATCGAGCGGCTGTTCGCGATCAACGCCGTCGGCGCCACCTACACCGTCAACGGCGCGGTCAAGCTGCTGCGCCGTGGCAACGCGCCGTCGGTCGTGCTGCTGTCCTCCGTCATGGGTACCACCGGCGCCGCCGGCCAGGTGGTCTACGGCGCGACCAAGGCCGCCGTCGCCGGGTTCGCCCGCGCCGCGGCGAAGGAGCTCGGCCCGGCCGGCATCAGGGTCAACGCGGTCGCGCCCGGCTTCATCGCCACCGAGATGCTCGACTCGCTCGACGAGTCGGGGCGCGCCGAGCGGGTCGCGGCGACCGCGCTGCGCCGCCTCGGTGAGCCCGAGGACGTCGCCGACGTGATCGCGTTCCTGCTCTCCGACGCGTCCAGGTTCGTCACCGGCCAGGTGATCGAAGTCGACGGCGGTCTGGTCGTATGACGTACCGTGATGGACTCGTATACGACATTTCGGGCTGCTTTTTCGGGTGGTGTACGGTGAGAAAAATCCGTGTCCACCTCGACGGCATCAGTGCGCTGCGGAGGTGACGGCGTGACCTTGCTGCACCCCGACGCGCGGCTGATCGACGCGGCGACCGGCGCCGAACTCGCTGGCGTGCCGCTGCGCGAGGCAGTGCACGCCGCGGTCGCCGGCTTCGCCGAGATCACGCCCGGCGTGGTGTTCCTGCGCACGCCGACGACCGTCGAGGCGATCATCCGCTACATCGGCGCGTTCGAGGCCGGCCGCCCCTTGGCGCTGCTCGACCCCGGCCTGCCGGCGGAGACGCTCGCCGACTTCGTGGAGCGCTTCGAGCCCGCCGCCGTCTGCGGGCCGCTGCCAGAGGACGTGCACAAGGGGTACACCCGCCGCAACGACGAGCTGTGGGAGCGGGACATCCAGTCCAGCACCGCGGCGCACCCCGACCTCGCCACGCTGCTGGCGACCTCGGGCTCCACGGGCAACCCGAAGCTGGTCCGGCTGTCGCGGGACGCGATCCTGGCCAACACCACCTCGATCATCGAGGCACTGGGCATCACCGCCGCCGACGTCGCGGTGAGCAGCCTGCCGTTCTACTACAGCTTCGGCATGTCGGTGCTCAACACGCACCTCGCCGCCGGCGCCACCGTCGTGGTCGAGTCCGAGGGCCTGGTCGCGCGGTCGTTCTGGCCGGCGATCACGAAGCACGCGGTGACCTCGCTGGCGCTGGTCCCTTCGCAATACGAGATGCTGCGCCGCCTGCGGTTCGACCCGAAGCGGTATCCGAGCCTGCGCACGCTGACCCAGGCCGGCGGCCGGTTGCGGGCCGAGCTCGTCCAGGACTTCCACGACCGGATGGCGACCGTGGACGGTCGACTGTTCGTCATGTACGGGCAGACCGAGGCCGCTCCGCGGCTGACCACGCTGCCCGCGGACCGCCTCGCGGACAAGCTCGGCTCGGTCGGCCCGGCGGTGCCCGGCGGCACGCTGACCGTCCGGCTCGAGGACGGCACGGAGACCACCGCGCCGGGCGTCGTCGGCGAGGTGCTCTACCGCGGCCCCAACGTGATGATGGGCTACGCGGAGTCCGCGTTGGACCTTGCCCGGGGCGACGACCAGGGCGGGCTGCTGGAGACCGGCGACCTGGGGCACCTCGACGAGGAGGGGTATCTCTTCATCGACGGCCGGCTGAAGCGCTTCGGCAAGGTGTTCGGCGTCCGGCTCAACCTGGACGACATCGAGCAACTGGCCGGCGCCACCGGTGCCGCCACCGGCGGCGCCGTCGCCGCGATCGCCGGCGACGACAAGATCATCGTTTTCGTTGAAGGCGAGGGCGAGGGCGTCACCGCGGAGGAGCTCGCGCCGCGGGTGACCGAGCTCGCCGACCGGCTGAAGCTGCACTGGTCGGGCTTCGAGATGCGCGGCATCCCCGCGCTGCCGCTGCTCAGCAACGGCAAGGTCGACTATCGAGCGTTGGAGTCCGCACGATGAGCGTGTTCACCCTGCCGCAGCCGGACCGCGAGGCCCAGCTGCTGCCCCGTCTGATCGAGCTGACCGAGCAGCACCGCGCGCGGGGCCAGGCGTATGCCAACATCCTCGCCGCCACCGGCCACGACACCGGCCGCGCCTACGAGCGGGTCAGCGACCTGCCCTGGCTGCCGGTCCGGCTGTTCAAGACCCACCAGCTCAAGAGCATCCCCGACGACGAGGTCTTCAAGGTCCTGACCTCCAGCGGCACCACCGGCGACGTCAGCCGCATCTACCTGGACAAGGAAGCCGCGGCGGCGCAGACCCGGATGCTGGCACAGACGCTGCAGGCCGTCCTCGGCCCGAAGCGGCTGCCGATGCTCATCGTCGACACGACCGCGATCATCAAGAACCGCCGCTCGTTCAGCGCCCGCGGCGCCGGCGTCCTCGGCATGATCACCTTTGGCCGTGACCACGTCTGGGCGCTCGACGAGGACAGCAAGCCCGACCTCGAGGCGGTCCGCGGGTTCCTCGCCAAGCACGGCGACAAGCCGTTCCTGGTCTTCGGCTTCACCTTCATGGTGTGGCTGTACCTGTACGAGCTGGCCCGCGACAACGGCCTCGACCTGAGCAACGGGATCCTGGTCCACTCCGGCGGCTGGAAGAAGCTGGTCGACCAGCAGGTCGACAACGCCGAGTTCCGCCGCGCGTTCCAGGCCGACACCGGGCTGAGCCGGATCCACAACTTCTACGGCATGGTCGAGCAGATCGGCGTCGTGTACCTCGAAGGCCCCGACGGCAACTCCCTCTACTGCCCCGACTTTGCCGACGTCGTCATCCGCGACCCGGAGACCTGGGAGCCGCTGCCGCCGGGCAAACCCGGGCTGGTCGAGGTGATCAGCACGCTGCCGGAGTCGTACCCCGGGCACGTCCTGCTCACCGAGGACATGGGCGTCATCAACGGCATCGACGACGGCGCGTGGCCCGGCAAGCGCTTCTCCATCCTGGGCCGGCTCCCGCGCGCCGAGGCCCGCGGCTGCAGCGACACATTTGTGAGTGCATCGTGAAAAGTGTCTTTCCGGTTATTTCCGATATATCCCCCGAGCGGCTCCTCGCCGAGATCACCGACGAGCCCACGGACGGCCGGCTCACCGTCGGCGACGAGCGGGTCCGGGACTTCCTGATCGCGTTCTCCCGGCGGCTGCTCAAGCCCGACCTCGCCCGGCGCCACCCCGAGCTCGGCTCGCTCGGCTTCTTCCTGCGCAAGGGCGAGCTGGCCCGCGCCGTCGAGCGGCTCGCCGACGGTGTCGCCGGCCAGCGCCGCGCCCCGCGCGGGCTCGTCCTGCATTTCCCCCCGGCGAACGTCGACACGATCTTCGTCTACTCCTGGGCCCTGTCCGCGCTCGCCGGCAACCACAACATCGTGCGCGTCTCCGCTCGCGCGGCCGGCGCGGCGCAGACCGTCCTCGAAGCGCTCAACGACGTCCTCGCCGACGCCCACCCGGCGATCGCGCAGACCCAGCGCATGATCACCTACGACCGCGACGACGCTGTCACCGGCGCGCTGATCGGCGCCTGCGACCTGCGTGTCCTGTGGGGCGGCGACCAGTCCGTCAACGAGCTCCGCAAGCACCCGATCCGCCCGCTGGCCCGGGACCTCGCGTTCCCGGACCGCTCCTCGTTCGCCGCGATCTCCGTCGCCGGCTGGCAGTCCTCGACGCTCGAGCAGCGGCGGGCGGCGGCGGACGGGTTCGCCAACGACCTGTACTGGTTCGACCAGGCCGCCTGCTCCTCGCCCCGGGACCTGTTCTGGGTGGGTGCCGCCGAGGACGTCGCCGCGGCCCGGACCGAGTTCGACGAGCTCCTGGCCGAGGTCGTCGCCCGGCGCGGCTGGGGCGTCGACCCCGCGATGGCCGTCGAGAAGTACGTGGCCACCTACGGCCTCGCCGCGACCGGCGCCGCGACCAGGGTCGCCTTCACCGGTAACGCAGTCGCCAACGTGTCGCTCGCCGGGCTCGGCGATCTGCAACGGCACTGGCTCGGCGCCGGCACCATCTGTCACGTCACCGTCGGCTCGCTCGCCGAGCTTGCCCCGGCGATCCAGCGCAAGGACCAGACGCTCAGCCAGTACGGCTTCACCATGTCCGACCTCGACGACTTCGTCACCACCCTCGCCGGCCGCGGCATCGACCGGATCGTGCCGTTCGGCCAGGCGTTGACGTTTGCGGGGACCTGGGACGGTTTCAACCTGCTTCACGAGTTCACGCGCATCATCACGATCCAGGCCTGACCGGGAAGACGGAGTACTCTCCTCCGTACACGTTTTTGTGAGGAGCTCCACAACGTGTCATTGTCCGTCGTCGTTCCGTGCTACCGCTCCGCGCGTATCCTTCCGACGCTGGTGGAGCGGCTCAACGGTGTCCTGCCCGGCATCACCCCCGACCACGAGGTGATCCTGGTCGTCGACAGCACCGACAACACCTGGGACGTCGCCAGCCAGCTCGCCGGTAAGTACGAGCACGTGCAGGCGATCCGCATGGCCCGCAACTACGGCCAGCACAACGCCCTCATCGCCGGCATCCGCGCGGCCTCGTTCGAGCGCATCATCACCATGGACGACGACCTCCAGCACCCGCCGGAGGAGCTGCCGAAGCTCGTCGACGCCCTCACCGACGATCTCGACGTCGTCTACGCGGTGTCCGAGCAGGAGGAGCACGGCGTCTTCCGCAACCTCACCTCGTGGGGCGCGAAGACGCTCGTCATGGGCCGCACGATGGGCATCCCCAACGCGGACGTCCTCGGCGCGCTGCGGATCTTCCGCACGTTCCTGCGCGCCGGCTTCGACCAGGTCAGCGGGCCGCACGTCTCCGTCGACATCGTCCTGTCCTGGACCACGACCCGCGTCGGCTCCACCACGGTGCGCATGGACCAGCGCAGCGAGGGGCGGTCGGGCTTCACGTTCCGCTCGCTGATGAAGCACGCCGTCAACATGATCCTGGGCTACTCGACGAAGCCCCTCCGGCTCGTCACGTATCTCGGGTTCTTGATCGGCGTTTGCGGTTTGGTACTGACGATCAGGCTGATCTGGCTCTACTTCAGCGGGGACACGACGGTGGCCGGCTTCACGACCGTGGCGTCGCTGGTGACGGTCTTCTCGTCGGCGCAGCTGATCGGGATCGGCGTGCTGGGTGAGTACCTCGGCCGGGTCCACGCCCACGGCATGGGCCGCCCGACGTACGTGATCCGCGAGCACGTGCGCACGCCCCGCGTGCCCAACTGAGCAACCGGGTCAGCGGCGGAAGGCCCACAGCTTGCTGAGCTGGTAGTTGATCAGCGGGGCGACGACGATCAGGATCGCCTGGGCGATCAGGACCGGCACGTTGAAGACCTCGACGAGCAGCGGCAGGCCCGCCCACGTGAACAGCAGCGCCCACAGGCAGATCAGGTAGAACTTGAAGAAGCCCGTCAGGACCGGGCCCTTCGACTGGAAGACGAAGTGCCGCTGCAGCGGATAGGTGACCACGCCGCAGAGGAAGTTCGCGATGACCGTGGGGACCAGGTAGTGCATCTGGTCCGCGGTCAGCATGAAGACCCGGCCGTAGAAGTCGTCGGGGGTCAGCAGGTAGAGCGCGGTGTAGAAACCGTAATACGAGACGGCGGAGACGCCGCCGACCCCCAAATACCGCACGCGGCGGTCGTTGTAGAGCGCGATCGCGGTGCGGGAGAGCCAGGAGCGCGGCTGCGGCCGGGCAGCGGTGACCTCGGTCATCCGCGGGGCTGGAACGACTCGACTGCGGTGATGACGAGGTCGATGTCGGCCTCGGTCATGCCGCCGTAGAGCGGCAGACGCAGCAGACGGTCGGCGACGTCCTCGGTGACGGGGCAGCCGTCGGGCCCGGTGCGGCCGAACTTCACCCCGGCCGGGGCGACGTGCAACGGCTGGTAGTGGAACGTGCCCAGGACGCCGTGGCCGAGGAGGTGCTTGAGCATGCCCTGGCGGCTCTCGAGGTCGGGCAGCAGCAGGTAGTAGAGGTGCGCGGGCTGCTCGCGGTCGTCGGGGACCGTGGGCTGGGTGACCTCGTGCTCGACGGCCCAGGTGGCGAGGCGCTGGTGGTAGCTGTCCCAGATGTGCTTGCGGCGGCGCTGGATGTCGGTGAAGTGCTCCAGCTGCGCGGTGAGGAACGCGGCGAGCAGGTCCGAGGGCAGGTAGGACGAGCCGATGTCGATCCAGCGGTACTTGTCGACCATGCCCCGGAAGAACTGGCCCCGGTTGGTGCCCTTCTCGCGGATGATCTCGGCCCGCTCGTAGTAGGTGTCGTCGTTGAAGATGAGGGCGCCGCCCTCGCCGCACTGGACGTTCTTCGTCTCGTGGAAGCTCTGGGTGGCCATCGCGCCGATGGAGCCGAGCTTGCGCCCCCGGTAGGTGCCGCCGATGCCGTGCGCGTTGTCCTCGATGACGACGAGGCCGTGCTTGCGGGCGATCGCATCGATCGCGTCCATCTCGACCGCGACGCCGGCGTAGTGCACGACGACGATCGCCTTGGTGCGGGAGGTGACGGCGGCCTCGACCTGGCGCTCGTCGAGGTTGAGCGTGTCGGGGCGGCAGTCGACGAAGACCGGCACGGCACCGCGCAGGGCATAGGCGTTGGCGGTCGAGCAGAACGTGAACGACGGGACGATGACCTCGTCGCCCGGCTCCAGGTCGAGCAGCAGCGCGGTCATGTCCAGCGCATGCGTGCACGAGGTGGTCAGCAGCGAGTGCTTCGCGCCCAGGATCTGCGTGAGCAGCGCACTCGCGCGCTTGGTGAAGGGCCCGTCCCCGGTGAGCGGTCCACTCGTCATCGCCTGCTGCATGTAGCCGGTCTCGTCACCGGTCAGATAGGCCCTGTTGAATGGAACTGCGAGTTGGTTCGTGGGGGTCACTGCTGGAGCCTACCTAACGGTGTGCGGTCATGCCGACGGCAGTTCATACACGACAGCGACCCCCGACCGATAACGTTCGGTAGCGAAGGCCGACAACTGTGGCGAAACGTTGTTCTGGCTTTCGTCAACGAACAGCCAGCGTACCCCGTAGCGGTCCCGCAGCAGACCTACCGTTTGGGGTGACGGGTTCGTGAACACTGCGTCATTGTCGGCGAGGATCTCGGGGCGCCAGTAGGGCACGTAGCCGACCCAGGTCTTGAGCCTCGCGGCCTCGACGTGCGCGGTCGTGGTGAAGCCCCAGCCCTCCAGCAGCATCCGCCGCTCGCTGTATGCGGTCATCGAGAAGTGAAGATCCGTGCAGTCTTTGTTCCACCGCTGGCAGTGCGCGTTGGTGGCGACGAGGTCGTCGGGGTCGGAGTGGTCGCGCAGCCAGCGGCCGGCCTCCAGGACGCCGTCGGAGACGATGACCTCACCCTTGACCACGTTCTTCCAGCCGACGTGTGTCGAGTCCCACAGGATCTTGTAGTAGTTCTGGAAGCTCGTGTTGATCCCGTAGCCCGCGAGCAGGGCGACGACCAGGGCCACCGCCATCCCCTTCCGGGCCAGCCGCAGCCCGACGGCGACCAGGACGGCGACGACGGCGAGCGCCGCATAGGGCAGCACGATGTCGCGGGTCAGCGCCGCATAGGAGCCGGTGTTGCCGATGTTGGGCACGTCGCCGCGGCCGGTGACCTGGACCGCCTGGGTGACCGCCATGCCGAGCACGACGAAGCCGACCAGGGCCCACGCCCGGCGGGCGGTCAGCCGGCCCGCGGGCAGCAGCGAATACAGCCCGACGACCGCGGCCACCGACAGATACGGCCGGGCCGCCTCGATGAAGAACCGCTGGCTGTCGCCGGACTGGCCGGTCAGGATCGTGGCGCCGGCGCCGGCCAGCCCGATGCCGATCATGGTGACCACGGCGGGCTCGGGCAGGCGGCGGCGCAGCAGCCCGGCGAGCCCGGCCCAGATGCACACCCAGCAGAAGAACAGCAGGACGGCGAGGACCGCCATCCGGCTGGTGACCTCGCCCACGGCATAGCCGGTGCTGGTGCCGAGCGCGCCGGTGACGAGCGTGAAGAACGGCTTGAGCTCGGTGCCCTGGCTGGTGCCGCCGAAGAGCACGACCTGCGAGAAGACCAGAGCGCCGAAGGTGATGCCGAGCCCGATCAGGGCGCCGCGGTGCAGCGTGCGGTGGAAGAGCAGCTCGGCGCCGAGGACCAGCAGCAGGCCGCAGAACAGCAGCGGCAGGTAGGTGGCCTTGGCGCCCATCACGCCGGCGAGCAGGACCGCGAAGAACACCCAGCCGCGGGCGTCGCGCCACTCCCGCAGGCGGTCGACGAGCACGATCATCAGCGGCAGCATGAGCAGCGCGCCGAAGGTCTGCGTCGGCCCGCTCCAGACCGTGAGCCGCAGCGACGAGCCGTCCTCGAGGGTGCTGAAGGCGAGGTTGGTGTAGAACTCCCAGGTGACCCACTGATACGGGTTGGGCGACAGCACGAACAGGGTCAGCACGCTCGCCGCGACGCCGCTCCACCAGCCGCCGGTGACCTTGCGGGCCAGCACGGCGACGAGCACGGCGAACGCCATCAGCATCGGCAGCATCGACAGGCGCAGCAGCAGGACCTGCGGCTCGATCCCGGTCACCCAGCTGGACGCGGCCATCTCGGGATAGACGAACCAGTGATACCAGAGTGGCTCGTCGGTGATCCACGGGACCATCATCGGCATGTGGTGCTTGGCCTCGCCGACGAGTGCCAGGTGGAAGGTCGAGTCGGTGTCGGGGGTCGAGTTGTACGGATACCGCAGCCCATACAGCCGGTAGAACTTGAAGCTCCACAGCAGCGTCATGCCGGCGATCAGGGTCAGGCACCAGCGCCACAGCAGCGGCGGCACCGGCGCGTCGGCGGCCGGCCGCCAGAACCGGCGCAGCGACGGCACCAGCAGGAACGCCGCGACCGTGCCGACCGGCCAGGCGAGCACCAGCAGGGGCAGCCCGATCGCCCGGGCGCCGATGTAGACGAAGACCTCGCCGATGTAGCCGAGCGCGAGCCCGGCCGCGACGTCGGCGACGAAGAACCCGCCGCTGCGGTGGAAGAACCGCCACCACAGCGTGCCCGGCAGCGCGATGCCGAGCGCCAGATACAGCGTGAACACGATCGTCGTGGCGGGCGGGACCTCGAAGAACCACAGCGCGGCGGTGGTCGCGACCCAGAGCAGTGCGACCGGCAGCCAGCCGGACATCAGCACGCGGCGCAGCGGCCCGCGGTGCGCAGCCACCGGCGCCGGGACGGGATCCGTCACGTCGGGGTCGGCGGCTTCGGTCGGCGTCTGCACGGTCTTGGCCCCCCGAAACTTTGGCTTTGGCGCTGAGCAGGTTACCTGACGAGCCCGGTCAGATGCGGTCTGCCGGAACGCCCATCATGCACCCCGAAATCCCACCCGCTACCCTGCGCGACCGCGCTGAAGCCGACCGTGGCGGGCAGCAGGATCGGCAGCTTGAAGGCCACGTCGACGGTGTACGTGTCGGGCAGCCGCCCCTCCAGCGCGGCGAGGCAGCGGGCCTTCGTCCACATGCCGTGCGCGATCGTGCGCGGGAAGCCGAACACCTTCGCCAGGAGCCGCGACGTGTGGATCGGGTTGCGGTCGCCGGACACCGCCGCGTAGTCGCCGCCGACCCGCCGCGGCACCCGCCACACGGCGTTCGGCACGGGAGCGTCCCCGGACGACGACCCGCCCGCTGAAGCGGACGTGCGCCGCAGATACGTGGAGGTGTCCCGCCACACGAGCGTCCCGTCGACCGTCGCGGTGGTGACGATGTCGAGCTGCGTGCCTCGGTCGTGCGGGCGCAGCGCCTCGGCTCGTACCGCGAACGCAAAGGAAGCGGAGGACCGCAGCGGGCCGAGGACCTCGATCCGGTTCGCCACGTGGATCAGGCCGAGCAGCGGAAACGGGAAGTCCCGCCCCGTCATCAGCGCCATGGCCAGGGGAAACGCCACGACGTGCGGATAGGTGGCGGGCAGCTCGTCGCGCAGGCGGAAGCCGCAGACCCGGTCGTAGGCGGCCAGGTGCTCCCGGTCGACGGTCACCCCTGCGACCGTGAGCTCGCGCGACGGCAGCGCGGGATCGGCCGCGACCCCGCGCCGCAGCGCCGCGGCCCGGTACAGGGGACCGAGGCTCGGCATCCGGTCCACGTCAGGCACCCAGCAGGCTCTGCCCACAGACCCGGATGACGTTGCCGGTGACCCCGCCGGACGCCGGGTGGGCCAGCCACGCGACCGTCTCCGCCACGTCGACCGGCAGGCCGCCCTGCGACATGCTGTTCATACGGCGGCCCGCCTCGCGGATGAACATGGGCATCGCGGCGGTCATCTTCGTCTCGATGAAGCCGGGCGCGACCGCGTTGAGGGTCAGGCCGGCCGCGGCGAGCGCCGGGGCGTGCGCCTGGACGAGGCCGATGACGCCCGCCTTCGACGTGGCGTAGTTGGTCTGCCCGCGGTTGCCCGCGATGCCGGAGACGGAGGAGACCGCGACGATGCGGCCGTTGCCGCCGAGCAGGTTCTCGGCGAGCAGCACCTCGTTGATCCGCTCCTGGCTGCCGAGGTTGACGTCCAGGACCGACTGCCACTGGGTGGCGTCCATCCGGCCGAGCGTCTTGTCCCGGGTGATGCCGGCGTTGTGGACGAAGATGTCGGCGTGCACGTGCCGGGTCGCGATGAAGTCCGCGAGCCGGCGCGGCGCGTCCCCGGCGGTCAGGTCGAGCTGCAGCGCGGTGCCCTTGAGCTCGTTGGCGACGCGGGTCAGGTCCTCGCCGGCGGCGGGCACGTCGAGGCAGACCACGTGCGCGCCGTCGCGGGTGAGGACCTCGGCGATGGCGGCCCCGATGCCCCGGGCCGCGCCGGTGACGATCGCGGTCTTGCCGACGAGCGGCTGGTCCCAGTCCTCGGGGACGTCGACGGCGGCGGGTCCGACCCGCACGACCTGCCCGGACACGTACGCCGAACGCGCCGACAGCAGGAACCGCATGGTCGACTCGATCGCCTCCTCGGCGCCGGGCGCGACGTAGACGAGCTGTGCGGTGCCGCCCCGGCCGATCTCCTTGCCGACGGAGCGGACGAAACCTTCGATGGCCCGCTGGGCGGTGGCCTCGCGGGCGTCGGCGCACAGCTCCGGCGGGCTGCCCAGGACGACGACCCGCCCGCTGGATCGCAGCGTGCGGATCACCGGGTGGAAGAAGTCGTACAGGGCGCGCAGGCCCTCGGTGTCGACGATCGCGGTGGCGTCGAACACGAGCGCGGCGGTCGGGCCCTCGACGGGCGCGCCGAGCTTCTCCAGCAGCTTGCGCAGCGGCTCGACCAGGCGGCCTGCGCCGTTGACGATCACCTGCCCGTCGATGAGCGGTTCGTTCGGATCGTGCCGGCGCAACTTCGGCGGGTCGGGTAGACCCAGCGGCCGGCCGAGTCGTCTGATGAAGAACTTCCCGGCGCCCGAGTGGGCGAAGTTGGCGTAGCGATCGGTCATTGCAGTGCCTCCCCAGTCACAACAAACGCGCTAACCTACTCACGAGTAGGCTAAACGCCAGGCTGCCCTGTCGCACTGAAGGAGACTCCGATGGCCCCGGAACGAGTGGCGATCGTCGGCGGTAATCGCATCCCCTTCGCGCGCTCGGGCAGTGCCTACGCCACTGCATCAAACCAGGACATGCTGACTGCCGCTATAGATGGTTTGGTAGCACGATTCGGGCTGGCAGGGGAGCGACTCGGCGAGGTCGCGGCCGGTGCGGTGCTCAAACACAGCCGCGATTTCAACCTGACGCGTGAATCCGTGCTCGGGTCCCGCCTCGACCCACGGACTCCAGCGTATGACGTCCAGCAGGCCTGCGGAACCGGTCTTGAGGCCGCCATCCTCGTCGCCAACAAGATCGCCCTCGGACAGATCGAGGCCGGCATCGCCGGCGGCGTCGACACCACCTCCGACGCGCCGCTCGGCGTCAACGAGGACATGCGGCGGGTGTTCATGGAGCTCAACCGGGCGCAGTCCCTCGGCGCCAGGCTCCGTGCCGTGAGCAAACTCCGCCCGACCCAGCTCAAACCCGACATCCCGCGCAACTCGGAGCCCCGCACCGGGCTGTCGATGGGTGACTCCGCGGCGCTGACCGCCCTCGAGTTCGGCGTGACCCGCGCCGCCCAGGACGAACTGGCGCTCGCCTCGCACCACCAGCTCGCCGCGGCCTACGAGCGCGGCTTCTTCGACGACCTGGTCACGCCGTACCTCGGCCTCCACCGCGACCAGAACCTGCGTCCGGACACGTCGCCGGAGCGCCTCGCCGCCCTGAAACCCGTCTTCGGCCGCGGCGCGGCGGCGACCATGACCGCCGGCAACTCCTCACCCTTGACCGACGGTGCGGCCGTGGTACTGCTGGCGAGCGAAACGTGGGCGGCCGCGCGCAACCTGCCCGTCCTGGCGTACTTCGACACCGCGGAGACAGCGGCGGTCGACTTCGTCCACGGCGGCGACGGGCTGCTCATGGCCCCGGCCTACGCGGTGCCCCGGATGCTCGCCCGCGCCGGCCTGAAGCTGCAGGACTTCGACTTCTACGAGATCCACGAGGCGTTCGCCTCGCAGGTCCTCGCCACCCTGAAGGCCTGGGAGGACCCGGCGTTCTGCAAGGAGCGCCTCGGTCTCGACGAGCCGCTCGGCGCCATCGACCGCACCCGGCTCAACGTCAACGGCTCGTCCCTCGCGGCCGGCCACCCGTTCGCCGCGACCGGCGGCCGGATCGTGGCGACCCTGGCCAAGCTGCTCGCCGGTCGCGGCTCCGGTCGCGGCCTGATCTCCATCTGCGCCGCGGGTGGGCAAGGGGTGACCGCGATCCTGTCCCGGTAGGCGCGATGCCGGATTTATCAATATCGTTGACGCATGACGATCCAGCCGACGATGCTCCGGCCGCCACCGCCCCGACCAGGCTGGCAGGTTGCCGTCGGACTGGTCCTCACGCTGCCCGCCCTGGTGCTCCTGCTGACGTCCTACGTCGAGCCGCTGTATTGGACCGTCAGGTCCAGCTTCCGCAAGTTCACCGGGCTGCGGATGGGCGAGGGCGGCGCGAGCGTCGGCTGGGACAACTACGACAGCGCCTACACGCAGGGCCACCTCGCCGACGCGCACTGGTTCGCCCTGAGCCTCGCGGTCGTGCCGATCCTGCTGGTCCTGCTGCTCGCGCCCGTCCTCGCCTGGGCCGCGCACGCCGGCGGCACCTGGGCCCGGTGGGTCGTGCGGATCGCGCTCGCGCTGCCGATCGCGGCGTTCGTGCCCGTGGCCATCGCGGTCAGCCTGCGCGAGTCCTCCACCCGGACCGCCTACTGGCTGGGCACCTTCGGCCTGGTGGTGGCGCTCGCCGCAACGGCGTACCTGGCCGTGTTGCGGCGCCGCACCCTGGACTCGACCCGCAGCCCCGTGCCCGCCGCCATCGTCGTCGCCGGCCTGGCCGTGCTGGCCGTCGTCGCGGTCGCGCTGCAGGACTTCACCTTCTCGTTCATCGGTGGCCTGGGCACCCGGGACGACGTCACCCCGGCCCGCCTCATGTTCGAGACGTCCTTCCGCACGATGAGCTTCGGGGTCGGCGCCGCCACCTCGACGACCCTGCTCGTGCCACTGATCCTGCTCGGCCTCATCGCCACGCTCCTGGTGATCCTGCCCGGCACCCGGCTGGAGGTCGACCCGAAGCTGCCGGCTCCGGGTCAGCCGGCGAAGGGTCAGCCGGTGGTGGCGTGGGTGGTCGGCGGCGTCCTGCTGCTCGGCACGCTCGGCGCCGTCCTGGCCGGCCTGGGACCCTGGCTGTCCCACATCACCGACACCGGCCGCGCCGGCCAGCCCTCCACCTGGGTCAACACCTGGCTGCCGCCGGTCATCTCCACGCTGGTCGGGGTCACCGTCGCCGCCCTGGCCGCGTTCGGCATCAGCGGCCTGCGCCCCTTCGGCCGGCACAGCGAGTGGCTGCTGCTGCCCTTCGGCCTGTTCCTCTTCGTCGGCTCCGCGCCGCTCGCCCTGCGCAACTTCGCCGCGGGCGCCACCGCCGACCGGCTCGACTCCTTCATCGGCCTGATCCCGCCGTCGCGGGTCGCGATCCCGGCCCTGTTCGTCCTGGCGCTGCTCTTCCGCGGCCAGGCCCAGCGCCGCGAGGTCCTGCTGCAGGAGGGCCGCCGCGCCCCGTGGACCGCCGTCCTGCTGCCGGCGCTGCCGATGCTCGGCCTGGCATACGTGGCGACCTGGCTGGTCCAGGTCCAGGACCTGATCTGGCCACTGATCACCGCCGCCGGCGACCACCCGACCGCGCAGAACGCGCTCGTGCAGGCGATACAGGCCAGGACGTACAACGTCGCCACCGACCAGTTGCCCTACGCGCAGCTGATGCCGGTGTGGCTGCTCATCCTGCTCTTCCTGGGCGCCATCGCCGCGCAGGTGTTCTACCTGGACCGCGTCGCCCTGCGCGTCGGCCTCCCGGAACGCGACCACCCGCCGCGCACCTGACCCACCTTGCACACCCTGCAAGGTGATGTACAGGGTGTGCAAGCTTCGTCGCTGTTGCTGCCGTTGCCGCGAGCCCGGCGGCGATCCGTTCCTGCAGTCGGTCCGCACCAGACCACTCGTCGAGCTCGACCTGACAAGCGACCGGGCGGCCTGAGCCAACTTGCACGCCGCAGCGACGGGACTCAAAATATGGTCTTATGCTGACAAGTACGCGAAGACATGGCGCGTCCGTGGTGAATATCTTGGTGTGTCCTCTCACGAAATCCCGGTGCCACTTTTGGCGCATGACGCGCATCACGGTGGACGTGAACGACGAATGGTTGGAAGCTGCTCGGCAAGAGCTGGGGACCACGACCAAGGTCGCGACGATCAACGCTGCGCTTGAGGCATTCGCCCGTCGGCGGAAGGCGGCCGAGATTCTCGCCGCGTTCGACAGTGTCGAGATGGACTTCGAGGGGTCGGCCGACGCCTGGCGCTACGGGGGAGGTCGCGACCTGTCGCGACTCGCCGAGGACGCCGGCGTGGCCGACGCGGCTTGATAGCCGGTCTGATCTACCTCGCTGACACCTCCGTCTACGTCCTGCAGCGCCGGCATGCCCAGGTGCGTCGCCGTTTCGAGGAGCTGCTGCTCGAAGGCCGGGTGGCCGCATGTCAGCTGGTGTCGCTCGAGTTCCTCAACAACGCGCCGGATCCGAAGAGCTATGAGGTGCTCTGGGGTGGGCTGCACGGACACCGGTGGATGGACGTGACCACTGACGCGATGAACCGTGCGCTCGCCAATCACAGAGCGCTGGCCGAACTGAGCCAGCACCGCAACTTCAAGCTCCCGGATCTCATCATTGCGGCGACTGCCGAACTCCACGGCGCCGTGGTCCTCCACTACGACGCGGACTTCGACCGGATCGCCGCCATCACCGGACAGCCCACCGAGTGGGTGGCGCCGCAGGGGTCGCTGCGGCAGCGAGCGTCGGGGGATGCGGCAAGCGCGTGAGCGGCGCCGGCAGTGCGAGCGCAGCGAGCATCGAGGCCGTGGGTTGGGAACCCCCCGCCCCCGCGCCGTAGGTGCGGGAGAGAATGGGGCACGTGATTTCTAATGTGCTTGCTGCTCGGTATGCGTCGCCGGAGCTGGTGGCGATCTGGTCGCCTGAGGAGAAGGTGCGGTTGGAGCGGCGGCTGTGGCTCGCCGTGCTCACCGCGCAGCGGGACCTCGGGGTCGCGGTGCCGGACGGGGTGGTCGAGGACTACCGGCGGGTGCTCGACGACGTGGACCTGGTCAGCATCGCGGAGCGGGAGCGGGTCACCCGGCACGACGTGAAGGCGCGGATCGAGGAGTTCTCCGAGCTCGCCGGGCACGAGCACATCCACAAGGGCATGACGTCGCGGGACCTGACGGAGAACGTCGAGCAGCTGCAGATCCGGCGGTCCCTGGAGCTGGTCCGGGACCGGATGGTGGCGGCCCTCGCGCGGCTCGCGGCGCGGGCGAAGCAATACGACGACCTGGTCATGGTCGGGCGGTCGCACAACGTCCCGGCGCAGGCGACCACGCTCGGCAAGCGGTTCGCGAGCGCTGCGGAGGAGCTGCTCATCGCGTATCAGCGGCTCGACAACCTCCTCGAGCGCTATCCGCTGCGCGGGATCAAGGGGCCGGTCGGCACGGCCGCGGACCAGCTGGACCTGCTCGGCGGCGACGCGGGGAAGGCCGCGGAGCTGGAGCGGCGGGTGGCGGAGCACCTCGGGTTCGACAACGTGCTCACCAGCGTCGGCCAGGTGTACCCGCGCTCGCTGGACTTCGACGTGGTGTCGGCCCTCGCGCAGGCGGTCGCGGGACCGTCGAGCCTGGCGACCACGATCCGGCTGATGGCCGGCTACGAGCTGGCCACCGAGGGCTTCAAGAAGGGCCAGGTCGGCTCGTCGGCGATGCCGCACAAGATGAACACCCGCTCCTGCGAGCGGGTCAACGGGCTCGCCGTGATCACCCGGGGCTACCTGTCGATGATCGGGGAGCTGGCCGGGGACCAGTGGAACGAGGGCGACGTGTCGTGCTCGGTGGTGCGCCGGGTGGCGCTGCCGGACGCGTTCTTCGCCGTCGACGGGCTGTTCGCCACGTTCCTGACCGTGTTGGACGAGTTCGGGGCGTACCCGGCCGTCGTCGCCCGGGAGCTGGACCGCTACCTGCCGTTCCTGGCGACCACGCGGGTGCTGGTGGCGGCCGTGGGCAGGGGCGTCGGCCGTGAGGATGCTCACGAAGCGATCAAGGAGCACGCCGTCGCAGTGGCGCTCGCCATGCGCGAAAAGGGCATCCAGGACAACGATCTGCTCCGTCGGCTGGCCGGTGACGAGCGCCTGCGGCTGTCCCAGGGTGAGATCGACGCCCTGGTCGCCGACCCGAAGGAGTTCGTCGGGGCGGCCTCTGCGCAGGTCAACGCCGTTGTGGAGGCTGTCGGGGAGGTCGTGGCGAAGCATCCGGAGGCGGGTGGCTACGTGCCACCGCCCATTCTGTGAGCTCCGGCCGACGCTTGGATCTTGGCACCGGAGCGGGCCGGTAAGATGCGTGTCGGGCGATGTGTTCGGGCCTCGCCGCGTGATCCACCGGACCGACACACGGCCGGTGATCTGCGGCGTTGCCCCGCCCGGTAGGCTCGTGTCGCTCGCCCTCGAGCGCCCGACTCAACTGTCAGGAGTGCCCCGTGGCCCGCGTCGTGGTGGACGTCATGCTCAAACCGGAGATCCTGGACCCACAGGGCCAGGCGGTCGCGAACGCGCTGCCACGTCTCGGCGTCGCCGACGTGGCATCCGTGCGCATCGGCAAGCGGATCGAGATCGAGTTCGACGGCGCCGCCGACCTCGACCGGGCCCGCGAGATCGCCGACAAGCTCCTCGCCAACCCGGTGATCGAAGACTTCACCTTGCGGGTCGAGGAGACGCCGGCCGAGAGCGGGGACCAGTGACCGCCCGGATCGGTGTCGTCACGTTCCCCGGCTCGCTCGACGACCGCGACGCCGCCCGGGCCGTGCACCTCACCGGTGCGGCGCCGATCTCGCTCTGGCACGCCGACGCCGAGCTGTACGGGGTGGACGCCGTCATCCTCCCGGGTGGTTTCTCCTACGGCGACTACCTGCGCGCCGGGGCGATCGCCCGGTTCTCCCAGGTGATGGAGTCGATCATCAAGGCGGCCGGTGACGGCCTGCCCGTGCTGGGCATCTGCAATGGCTTCCAGGTGCTGTGCGAGGCCCACCTGCTGCCGGGTGCGCTCACCCGCAACCAGCACCTGCACTTCCGCAACCGTGACCAGGCGCTGCGCGTGGAGAGCACCACGACCGCATGGACGGGCGGCTTCCAGCACGGCCAGGAGATCGTCATCCCGGTCAAGAACGGCGAAGGCTGCTACATGGCCGACGAGCGCACGCTCGACGAGCTCGAAGGCGAGGGGCGGGTCGTCGCCCGGTACATCCGCGGCAACCCCAACGGCTCGCTGCACGACATCGCCGCCATCACCAATGCTGCCGGCAACGTCGTCGGGATCATGCCCCACCCGGAGCACGCCGTCGAGGTGCTGACCGGCCCGTCGATCGACGGGCTGGGCATCTTCACGTCCGTGCTCGCACACCTGGGAGCTCGTGTATGACCGCCACAACGGGTTTCGACACCGTCCCGCACGCCGCTGAGACCCCCGACGAAGAGCAGCCGTTCGAGGAGCTCGGGCTCCGCGAGGACGAGTATGAGCGGATCAAGCAGATCCTCGGGCGCCGGCCGACCTCGTCCGAGCTCGCCATGTACGCGATCATGTGGAGCGAGCACTGCTCGTACAAGAGCAGCAAGGTCCACCTGCGGCAGTTCAGCGAGAAGGCCCCGCCGTCGGACCTGATGCTCGCCGGGATCGGGGAGAACGCCGGGGTCATCCGGATCTCCGACGAGATCGCGGTCACGTTCAAGGTCGAGTCCCACAACCACCCGAGCTTCGTCGAGCCCTACCAGGGCGCGGCGACCGGCGTCGGCGGCATCGTCCGCGACATCCTCGCCATGGGCGCCCGCCCGGTGGCCGTGATGGACCCGCTGCGCTTCGGCGCCCACGACCACGAGGACACCAAGCGCGTCCTGCCCGGCGTCGTCGCCGGCATCGGCGGTTACGGCAACTGCCTCGGCCTGCCCAACATCGGCGGCGAGGTCGTCTTCGACCCCTGCTACCAGGGCAACCCGCTGGTCAACGCGCTGTGCGTCGGTGTGCTGCCGGTCAACCGGCTGCAGAACAAGGAGGCGCACGGCCCCGGCAACGTGGTCGTGCTGCTGGGTGCCAAGACCGGCCGTGACGGCATCGGCGGCGTGTCGGTGCTGGCCAGCGCCACCTTCAACGCCGACGGCCCGGCCCGCCGACCGTCGGTGCAGGTCGGTGACCCGTTCATCGAGAAGCTGCTCATCGAGAGCTGCCTGGAGCTGTACGAGCGGGAGCTCATCGTCGGTGTCCAGGACCTCGGCGGTGCCGGGCTCACCTGCGCGCTGACCGAGACCAGCGCCTCGGCCGGCACCGGCATGGACGTCAACCTCAACCTGGTGCCGCTGCGCGAGGCGTCGATGGACCCGCAGGAGGTCCTCGCCAGCGAGTCGCAGGAGCGCATGCTGCTCATCGTCGAGCCGGGCAAGCTCGACGAGGTGCTCCGCGTCGCCGAGCGCTGGGGCGTCATCGCCACCGCGATCGGCACGGTCACCGACGGCGGCCGGCTGGTCGTCAGCTGGCACGGCGAGGTCGTCGTCGACGTCCCGCCCGGCTCGCTCGTCGACGACGGCCCGGTCTACGCCCGGCCGATGCGCGAGCCCGCCGACCTGATCCTGCTGCAGGCCGACCGCGCCGAGACGCTGCCCCGGCCGCGGACCGGCGTGGAGCTGCGCGAGACGCTGCTGCGCCTGGCCGCCAGCCCCAACCTGTGCGACAAGAGCTGGGTCACCGAGCAGTACGACCGCTACGTGCAGGGCAACACGATCCTCGCCCAGCCGGAGAACTCCGGCGTGATCCGCATCGACGAGCAGACCGGGCTCGGCATCGCCCTGTCCGTCGACGGCAACGCCCGGTTCGCGCGGCTCGACCCGTACAACGGTGCGAAGCTCGCCCTCGCGGAGTCCTACCGCAACGTGGCCGCTTCCGGCGCGACGCCGCTCGCGGTGACCAACTGCCTCAACTTCGGCTCGCCGGAGGACCCGCAGGTCATGTGGCAGTTCGCCGAGGCGGTCCGCGGCCTCGCCGACGGCTGCCAGGAGCTGGGCATCCCGGTCACCGGCGGCAACGTCAGCTTCTACAACTCGACCGGCTCGCAGGCGATCCACCCGACCCCGGTCGTCGGCGTCCTCGGCGTGATCTCCAACGTCGGCAGCCGCGTCCCGATGGGCTTCGGCGGCGACAGCGACGTGATCATGCTGCTCGGCGAGACCACCGAGGAGCTGTCCGGCTCCGAGTGGGCCTGGGTGACGCACAACCACCTCGGCGGCCAGCCGCCCAGGGTCAACCTGGTCCGCGAGCGCATCCTCGCCTCCGTCCTCACCGAGGCGGGCGAGCGCGGCCACCTCTCCTCGGCGCACGACCTCTCCGACGGCGGCCTCGCGCAGGCCCTCGTCGAGACGACGCTGCGCTACGACAAGGGCGCCAACATCACGCTGCCGGAGGGGCTCAACCCGTTCGTCGCGCTGTTCTCCGAGTCGACGGCCCGGGCGCTGGTCTCCGTGCCGCGCGGGCACGAGAAGGCGTTCACCGCGCTGTGCGCCCAGCACGGCCTGCCGGTCGCGGTCATCGGGACCGTCGACGGGCGCAGCCGGGCCCTGGACGTGCGGGGGCAGTTCACGATCTCGCTCGACGAGCTGCGCTCGGCCTGGAAGGGCACGCTGCCGGCCCTGTTCGGCGACGTGTCCACCGACGCGCCGTCCTACGAGCCGCCCGCGTCCGCACCGACCTCCGAGGAGGCGGCCGCGGCGCCGGTGTCCGGTTCGCCGGCGACCGACGCTCCGGTCTCCGGTTCGCCGGTCTCCGGTTCGCCTGTGTCCGGTTCGCCCGTGTCCGGTGGCGGGATCTTCGACGCGGTCGCCGCGCCGGAGGTGCCCGAGGTGCCGTCCGCCGCGACGGTCTCCGCGCCGCCGGCGTCGGAGCCGGCCACAGACGCCGCAGACGGCCCGGACGACTCGGACGGCGCGGACGCACCGCCCCGCGATCCTGACGCCTGACGATGACCGAGGGCGTCTTCAGCCAGCCGGGCTCGGGTGCCCGCTTCGACTGGGGACCGGCGGGTGCGGCTGAGCTGGCGCGCGTCTGCTCGGTCCTGGTCGTCGTCGACGTCCTGTCCTTCTCCACCGCGGTCGACATCGCCGTCGGCCGCGGTATGCGGGTCCACCCGTTCCCCTGGAGCGATCAGGCCCGCGCATACGCCGACCGGATCGGCGCCGCGGTCGCCGTCGGCCGCAAACAGATCTCCGACGAGTCGCCCTGGTCGCTGTCCCCGGCCGCGTTGCAGAGCGCACCGTTCGTCACGGAGCTGGTGCTGCCGTCACCCAACGGCGCGTCCATCTGCTCCGCCGCCGCGTCCACCGGGGTACCGGTCGTCGCCGCCTGCCTGCGCAACGCTCCCGCGGTCGCCCGCTGGCTGCACGGGCAGGGTCACGGCACCCCGGCCAGCCCGATCGGCGTGGTCGCGGCCGGCGAGCTCTGGCCCGACGGCGCCCTGCGCCCGTGCGTCGAGGACCTGCTGGGCGCCGCGGCGGTCCTGGACGGGCTGTCGATGCTGGGCGTGCCGCTGTCGGTCGAGGCCGCGGTCAGCCTCGCCGCGCTCGCCTCGGTCCGCAACGTGGCGGCCGCGGTCCGGCGGTGCGTCAGCGGCCAGGAGCTGATCCTGCGCGGTTTCGCCGAGGACGTCCGGCTCGCCGTCCAGTCCGGCATCTCGCACACCGTCCCGGTGCTGACCGGCCAGTCGTTCGCCCCGGCCTGAGCCGCGCCTGCCCGCAAACGAAAACGGCGCCCGCTGGGGGCGCCGTCCTCGTGGTGTCAGGTGGGTCAGTCGTCGAGCCAGTCCAGTGACCGCCGGTTGTTGCCGGCCTGGCCACGGGGGGTGCCCTGCGGCTCACCGTAGCCGCCACGCTGCTCGTAGTTGTCGTTGCCGCCCTCGTAGCCGTTGCCGGCCCGCGGTGGCTCAGGCACGCGCTCGTAGCCGTCGCGCTCATACCCGGCCGCGGGTTCGTAGCCGCCACGCTGCCCCGCGGCGGGCTCGTAGCCGCCGCGCTGCTCGTAGCCACCGCGTCCCGCGTAGGGGCCGTCGTAGTCGGCCTGGCCGTTGTACCCGTTGCCGGCGCTCGGGCTGTAGCCGCCGCCGGCGCTCGGGTAGCCGTCACCCGCGCCGCCACCGGGGCCGTAGCCGCCCTGACCGGCCGACGGGCCGTAGCCACCGGCACCCGCGCCACCGGGGCCGTAGCCGCCCTGATCCGCGCCGTACCCGTTGGCCCCGCCGGCGCCGTTGTAGCCGCCGCCGTAGCCGTTCTGGCCGGGCTCCGCGCCGTAGCCGTCGCCGCCGCTCTGCGCGCCCGCGTAGCCGTTGCCGGCACTGGGCTCCCAGCGCTGGGTGGAGTCGGCGTACGCGCCGCCCTGGGGGCCACCCGCCGGGCCGCCGTAGCCGCCGCCCTGGTCGTTGTAGCCGTTGCCGCCGCCCGCGCCGTACTCCGGGCCGTACGGGTCGACCGCCGGCCGGGACGACGGGCCGTAGCCCGCGCCCGCCGGTGCGCCCTGGGCGAAGCCGGCCTGGTCGTTGTAGCCGCCGCCGTTCGCGGCACCGTAGCCGGCGCCGGCGCCCGCGGCGCCGTAGCCCGAGCCGGCCCGCGGCAGCGGCGCACCATACGGGTCCGGGGGCACGTCGTAGTCGTTGACCCGGCCCGGCCGCACGATCGCGGTCGCGTCGTTGGCGGCGCCCCGGTTGATCATCGTGGGCGGCCCGCCCATCGCGCCGACCATCGTCGGGTCGGCCTGCGGCTGGCGGTAGCCGGGGCGCTGGCCCCCGCCGCCGCGCCGCGGGGCCGGCTCCTCCTCGAGCTCCTCGTCGTCATCGTCACCGCGGCGGCGCAGGAGCAGCACGATCGCGACGATGCCGAAGATCACCAGGAGCGCGCCGAGCGCGATCAGGATGTAGGAGGAGAGGCCACTGCCGCTGTCGTTGGAGGCATTGGAGGTGTTGTTCGCGCCGGGAGCCGCGGACTGCGAGTCGGCCCCGCCGGGTGTCGACGCCTCGTCCGTCGGCGGCGCCACCGCGGAGGCGGTCGCGCCGATCGGCACCAGCGCGATCCTGAGGCCGGTGTTCGACTTGGTGGCGACCCCGGTGACGTCCTTGGAACCGGCGTCGTAGCCGTTCATCGTGACCGAGATCGAGATGCCGCCGGGGACGATCGGGTTGGCCTCCGAGCCGAGGAAGCGGAACTGGCCGGCGTCGTTGGTGTTCACGGAACGGCTCTTGCCGGCGCCGTCCTCCATCGCGACCGAGGCGCCCTTGATGGCCTTGCCGGTCGTCGAGTCGTTGACCGTGCCCGAGACCTCGGTCACGGTCGGCGTCGCGGCGGCGGTCTGCGGCGGGCCCTTGAGGTTGATGGTGTAGCTGCCGTTCGCGCCGCCGCCGCTGATCGAGCCCTGCTGGTTGTTGAGGCTCGCACCGGGCTGCAGCGTGCTCGGGGTCTTGGCCTGGACCTGGAACGTCAGGTTCTTCGTCCCGTTCTGCGGCACGTCGACGTCGGTGCAGGTGACGGTGTTGCCGCCGGGCGAGTCGCAGCCGGCGTCGGCCGGGACGGCCTTGATGGTGATGTTCCCGTTCGCGGACGGTGCGGTGAAGGTCACCGCTACGTCGTCCGTCTTGTCACCCGAGAACTGGACGACCACGTTTTTCGTGTCGCCTGGGTTCATGTCGAACGAGCCGGTCTGCACGGCGATGGTCACCGCCGCCGCCGCGGGTGATGCCAGCCCGGTGACCAGGCCACCCGTCACCAGTACGGCCGCCGCCCCTGCGCGGAGCAGCAAGGCTCGTCGGTGGGTAGTCACGTCCACACCCCTCCGGATCTTGACTTTCACCCGAGCGTCTCTGCCGAGCATGTCTGTCGATGGTCCAACATGCGAGCGGGGCTCGCTTTGCATGGTGCGCCGCAGCAAACTATGCCTTGTCCACAGGGGTCGGCGAAAGGCGCAGGGTGTTGCGACCGGCCCACACCGAGTCGTATCGTCCCGTCATGTCCACTCCGCACCGATATTCCGAAACGGTGCAAACCGTCCTAGATGCGATGGATGACGGAATCGTTCCCGACCGGCTCGCCCTGCGTGACGCTGTGCGTGAGCTGCTGGCTGACCTGCGGTCCCGAGTTCCCGGCCGTTCGGTGGAGGTGCGGGTTCCTCCGTACGGTGCGATTCAATGTGTCGAAGGACCGCGGCACACGAGAGGTACGCCACCCAACGTCGTGGAGACCGACCCCGCCACCTGGCTCGAGATCGCCACGGGTCGGAAATCGTGGCATGAAGCAGTCAGCACCGGGAAGATCCGTGCGAGCGGGGTTCGGGCTGATTTATCGGCCTATCTACCCTTGTGACTCCGCATTTGGTGCGCGACACTGATTACGAACTGCGCGCGAACTGTGGCTGTGCGTCATGGCTAATTCCTCGCGTACACTTTGGGTCGCGAAGGCGACCGAATTTCCGGCGCCTATCAGGTCGGATTCCCCTCGGCCCACACCGCCGACGAACCCAGGTAACTGCGACGACAGGAGCGGCAACGTGCCCCGAGGCGATGGCCGGTTGAGCCACGAGCTCGACCCCCAGCGTCCAGGTCCTCAGGACAAGTGCGGTGTGTTCGGCGTCTGGGCGCCGGGCGAAGAGGTCGCGAAGATGACCTACTACGGACTGTATGCATTACAGCACCGTGGTCAGGAAGCGGCCGGCATCGCGGTGTCCGACGGTTCCGGCGTGGTGGTGTACAAGGATCTCGGCCTCGTGTCACAGGTCTTCGACGAGCCGACCCTGGCGAGCCTGCGCGGCCACATCGCGATCGGCCACGCCCGCTACTCCACCACCGGCGGCTCCAACTGGGAGAACGCGCAGCCCACCCTGCGCTCGACCGCCCCCGGCGAGGACCGCGGCGGCACCACGATCGCCCTGGCGCACAACGGCAACCTGGTCAACACCGCCGAGCTGGCCCGCCGCGTCGCGGAGCTCGGCGAGCGCGACCAGATGAACTCCACGAACGACACCGCGCTGGTGACGGCGCTGCTCGCGGCCCGCCCGGACCTCTCCGTCGAGGCCGCGGCCCTGGACGTGCTGCCGACGTTGCGCGGCGCCTTCAGCTTCGTCTTCATGGACGAGGACACCCTGTATGCGGCCCGTGACGTCAACGGCGTCCGCCCGCTCGTCCTCGGCCGCCTCGAGCGTGGCTGGGTCGTGGCGAGCGAGACCGCCGCGCTCGACATCGTCGGCGCCAGCGTCGTGCGCGAGATCGAGCCCGGCGAGCTGATCGCCATCGACGAGCACGGGCTGCGCTCCAGCCGCTTCGGCACCCCGGACCCCAAGGGCTGCCTGTTCGAATACGTCTACCTGGCCCGCCCCGACACCACCATCGTCGGGCGCAACGTGCACGCCGCGCGCGTGGCGATCGGCCGCACCCTCGCCCGGGAGCACCCGGTCGAGGCCGACATGGTCATGCCCGTGCCGGAGTCCGGCACGCCGGCCGCGATCGGCTACGCGAGCGAGTCCGGCATCACGTTCGGCCACGGCCTCGTCAAGAACGCCTATGTCGGGCGCACCTTCATCCAGCCGTCCCAGACGATCCGCCAGCTGGGCATCCGGCTCAAGCTCAACCCGCTGCGCGACAACGTGCGGGGCAAGCGCCTCGTGGTTGTCGACGACTCCATCGTGCGCGGCAACACCCAACGTGCGATCGTACGTATGCTGCGAGAAGCAGGCGCGGTCGAAGTCCACGTCCGCATCTCGTCGCCGCCGGTCAAGTGGCCGTGCTTCTACGGCATCGACTTCGCCACCCGCGCGGAGCTGCTCGCCAACGGGCTCGACCTCGAAGGGATCCGCCGGTCGATCGGCGCCGACTCGCTCGGCTACGTTTCGCTGCCCGGCCTGATCGCGGCGACGGAGCAGCCGGCCAACCGGCTGTGCAGCGCGTGCTTCGACGGTCAGTATCCGATCGAGCTGCCGGCCGACAACGTGATCGGCAAGCACGTCCTGGAAGGTGTGGCGCGCGCTGCGGGGGCCGCTCCCACCACGACGGACGGTGGCGCGGTCAGCGTCGCCGCCAGTCCGGGCGGTTCGGGCGCACTGCTGCGCCCATGACCCGCCCACCCGAAGCACCATGCGGTGGCCGCCGCCGAGGCAGACAAAGGGGAGAAAGTGACGCACGTGGATGAGCGCGCCGAGAAGGCCGGTGAGACCGGCCAGGGCAGCACCCCCGAGCGGCAGTTGTGGACCGCCGGCAACGGCAGGGGCCGCCGGCGCACCGTGACGTATGCGGACGCGGGCGTGTCGATCCACGCCGGCGAGAAGGCCGTCGAGCTGCTCCGCACCAAGGTGCACCGGACCCACCGGCCCGAGGTCATGGGCGACATCGGCGGGTTCGCCGGGTTGTTCCGGCTCGACCTCAAGAAGTACAAGAGCCCGATCCTCGCCTCGTCGACCGACGGCGTCGGCACGAAGCTCGCCATCGCCCAGGCCATGGGCATCCACGACACGGTCGGCATCGACCTGGTCGCGATGGTCGTCGACGACCTGGTGGCCTGCGGTGCCGAGCCGCTGTTCCTGCTCGACTACATCGCCTGCGGCGAGGTCGTGCCGGACCGGGTCGCGGAGATCGGCGCGGGCATCGCCGACGGCTGCCGGTATGCGGGCTGCGCCCTGCTCGGTGGCGAGACGGCGGAGCACCCCGGGGTGATGCGCCCTGACGAGTACGACATCTCCGGCACCGGCGTCGGCGTGGTGGAAGAGGACAAGATCCTCGGCCGCGATCGGGTCGAGGTCGGCGACGTCGTCATCGCCCTGCGCTCCACCGGGCTGCACTCCAACGGCTACTCCCTGGTCCGGCACGTGCTGCTCGGCGCCGGCCGGATGCGGCTGGACAGCGTGATCGACGAGTTCGGCTCGCAGCGCACCCTCGGCGAGGAGCTGCTCACGCCGACCCGGATCTACGCCAAGGACTGCCTCGACCTCATCACCGAGAGCGAGGTCCACGCGTATGCCCACGTCACCGGCGGCGGCATCCCCGGCAACCTGGTCCGGGTCCTGCCGGAGAACGTCGACGCCGTCGTCGACCGCTCGACCTGGCGGCCGCAGCCCATCTTCGACCTCGTGCGCACCAAGGGGCGCATCGAGGACATGGAGATGGAGAGCACCTTCAACATGGGCATCGGCATGCTGACCGTCGTCTCCGCCGAGGACGCGGACCGCACCCTGGCGTTCCTCGCCGGCCGCGGCCTGGACGCCTGGCAGGTCGGCGAGGTCATCGAGGGCACCGGCCAGGTGCAGATGGTCGGCTCGCACACGCGGGGCTGACCAGGAACTCAGCGACAGGGCGCCGTCGGAAGTCGCTGCGACGGCGCCCTGACCGTTCAGTGTCGGAATATGCGGGATTGAGCAAGTCTCACGTATCTGATCACTCGGGTCTTACCGCAACGGGGCAAGAGACCTAGGCTGATGCGACACGTCCCTACGCCTAAAAGGAGGACGGGGCGGTGTCGTGGAACGGCATGCGGGGCATCTCGCCGATCCCAGGCTATGTCGTGTTGCAGCCCACGACGTTGTGCAACCTGGACTGTACGTATTGTTACCTGCCCTTCCGGTCCCGTAACGACCGGATGAGCCCGGCGACGGCGGCCGCGGTTGCCGCGTCCGTCAACGGCTGGGCCGCCGGCAACGACCGCTTCTCCGTGGTCTGGCACGGCGGTGAGCCCCTGGCCGCGGGCCGCACGGCGCTCGCCGGGCTGATGGCCCCCTTCGAAGGCGTCGAGCACCACGTGCAGACCAACGCCACGCTGATCGACGACGCCTGGTGCGAGTTCTTCACCGAGCACCGGATGCACGTCAGCGTGAGCGTCGACGGGCCACCGGACCTGAACGGCGAGCGACTTGACCGCGGCGGGGCTCCGGCGTACGCAAAGATCCTCCACGGCATCGAGACGCTGCGCCGGCACGAGATCCCCTTCTCGGCGCTCTGTGTCGTGTCGAGCCCTGGCCCCGGCCTGGCCGGCCGGCTCTACGACTACTTCCTCGGCCTCGGCTGCGACGTCCTCGGGATCAACATCGAGGAGCAGGAAGGCGTCAACGCCCGCGTCAACGACTTCGGCACCGACGCGGTGCGCACCTTCTGGGCCGAGCTCGTCACGGCGTGGCGCCGCGACCCGCGCATCCACGTGCGGGAGATCGAGTGGACGCTGCGCTACGCCGGCGCGGTCCTGTCCGGCGGCGCCGACGACGTCCTGCCCGCGGCGCTCGACCCGATCCCGACGATCGCCGCCGACGGCAGGGTCTTCCTGCTTTCACCCGAGCTGGCAGGTTTCACGGACGCGCATTATGGCGACTTCTCATCCGGCAACGTGCTGCAGACATCACTCGCCGACATCCTGGCCGGCGCGGCCGGCTCAGCCGGATGGGTGGCGGAGTACCTGCGCGGGGTCGAGGCGTGCCGCTCGACCTGCCCGTACTTCGGCTTCTGCGGCGGCGCCCACGCGGCGAACCGCTACTTCGAGCACGGCAGATTCGACGGCACCGAGACGAATCACTGCCGCAACAGCAAGATTTGCCTTCTGGAGGGAGTGCTGGACCATGCCGGAGCACGCTGACCCGGTCACCGAGCGCGTCCACGAAGCCGCTGACGGCCTTCGTGTGCTGCTCGAGGAGGCCGCTGCGGCAAGGGCCGCCCGCTCGGAGGCGAGTGGCGAGGACGGCGCGAACGCCGTCTGTGCCTGGAACCACTTCGAGAACATCCCGACCTTCTACAACTGGAACAACCGTCCCCGTTGAGGGTCGCTCCAGAAGCATCAGGATGTGCCTGAACACCCACGTGGTGCGCCGTCGAGAGAACGGCCACCGCGTGGGTGTCTCGGACACGACGCGGGCACGTGGGGTCGCCACGTGCCCGTCAGCCGGGTTGACCGATGATCAACGACTCCGTGAGCGCCAATCGCTGTCGCTGGAGGAGTCGTCGTAGTTACCGTCGTCCTCGTCGTCGGCCTCATCGTCGACTTGTTCGCCGGTTCCGGCGTAGTCGTCGTAAGACTTCGGGCTGCCCGCGAGCTCGCGCTGCAACGCGTCGAGGTCGGTGTTGGGGGAGTGATACTTCAACTCCCTGGCCACCCTAGTCTGCTTGGCCTTCGCACGGCCGCGCCCCATGGCTCGACCCCCTCGCACAGAATTACGGGGCAGCCATTACCGGCAGGCCCCGACAACGTCAGGCATCTCTCGTGGCTCTTACGGTACATGTCGAGGGCACCTTTCGGCATCTCGCCCCTGCCGACCAATTCGGTGGCGTTGCTTACCCGACCGGACCGGTTGGGTAAGCACCACCGTCGTACCGTGGTCGTCACGCTTACAACAGGATCGTACGGAGCCTTCCGACGTCGGCCATCCGCCGTTCGGCGAGGCGGTCTGCGGCGACCGCCGGCGGGACCCCCTCAGCGTCCGCGAGCTGCAGGATCTCCCGTGTCGTGGCGAAGATCCGCCCGGCCCGCTGCTGCGCCCTGGCGAAGTTGAAGCCCTCGATCTCGTCGGCCACCTGGATGACCCCGCCCGAGTTGACGACGTAGTCCGGCGCATAGAGCACGTCGCGCTCGGCGAGCAGCTTCTCCACCCCCGGGTGAGCCAGCTGGTTGTTCGCGGCACCCGCGACGATCTTAGCGCGGAGCACCGCGACGGTCTCGTCGCTGAGCGCCCCGCCGAGCGCGCACGGCGCATACACGTCGAGGTCCGCCGCCACCAGCTCCTCGCTGCTGCCGACCACATCCACCTGCGGATACGTGGCTCGTACCCACTCCACCGCGCGCTCGTCGACGTCGGTGGCGACGACCGAGGCGCCGTCCTCGATGAGGTGCTCGGTGAGGTGCTTGCCGACCTTGCCGAGCCCCGCGATGCCGACCCGCCGGCCGGCGAGCGTGGGAGTGCCCCAGCGGTGCTCGGCGGCCGCCCGCATGCCCTGGAAGACCCCATAGGCGGTAAGGACCGACGAATCACCCGCGCCGCCGTGCGACTCGGAGCGCCCGGTGACGAACCTGGTCTCCTTGGCCACCACGTCCATGTCCTGCACATACGTGCCCACGTCGCACGCGGTGTAGTAACGACCGCCAAGGGACTGGACGAACCTGCCGTAGGCGCGCAGCAGCGCCTCGCTCTTGTCCTTGTCCGGGTCACCCCAGATCACGGCCTTGCCGCCGCCGAGGTCGAGCCCTGCCAGGGCGTTCTTGTAGGCCATCCCGCGCGACAGGTCCAGCACGTCGTGCAGGGCGTCGTCCTCGGAGGCGTACGGGTAGAAGCGGGTCCCGCCCAACGCCGGACCGAGCGCCGTCGAGTAGATGGCGATGATCGCGCGCAGGCCGGACGGCCGGTCGTGACAGTAGACGACCTGCTCGTGGCTGGTGGTGAAGACACCCATGGATGCTCCTGTGTCGGTGGGGGGCCCGATCCTCGTGAGACGGCGCCTGTGTACCGACCCTAATACCGGCAGACGCAGGTTTCGTGCGACGATCGGGCCGTGCCGTCGCTCTTCGCGTCATACCTGCGGGTATACGAGCCGCTGGCCGCCTTCGACCGCGACCACCAGTTGTACTGGCGTCGCTACGTGAAGGAGGGCCGGGCCGTTGCGCTGTCCGACGGCCCCGGCCGCCAGCGGACCTCGGTCATCGAGGCGCTCGGCGCCGGTTGGACGCGCCTGCCGGACCTCCCCGACGAGGCCTACGTCCTGGAGGCCGACGACACCCTGCTCGTCTGCCCGTGGAACCTGCGCATCCGGGTCGCCGAGGCGGCGCTCACCGCCCGTGACGGCGTGCCGAGCGTGATCGCCGACGCCTTCGTGCCGCCGGTCCTCGCCGGCCTCGCCCAGACGATCGTCGACGACTGGCGCAACGCCGACCACGTGCTGGAGCGCGGCATGCCGCGCGTGCACGAACAGGTCGCCACGTGGGGCGTGCCGTTGCGCTGGTTCGTCTTCGTCGACCTGGAGGAGCGGGAGCTGTCGCTGCGACCCGGGCGGCGGGTCCTGCGGTATCGCACCGAGATCTCCAAGGCCCGCCGGCGGGCGCACCGGGCGTATGCGGTGCTGCGCCGCGCCATCGGCGACGCGCCGATCACCGTCGCGGTCGAGGAGACCGCGCGGTGGCTGGAGGAGTTCCACTCCCGCTCGATCGTGGAGCTGGACTACGGCGGCCTGGTCGGCCTGCTCTCCGACGAGACGCTGGCCGAGGACGACTCACCGGGGCTGGTGTCGGCGGGGCTGTCCAGCGTGGCCCGCGGCGACGCCGACGAGGCCACCGAGGTGTACGAGAAGCTGGTCGAGCGCTGGCGCGCCGTGCAGCTGCTGGAGCGCTGCAACTAACCGGCGTTCCCGCCCCCTTGATCGTCCCCTTGATCGCCCCCTTGATATGTGTCCGGACCGGTCGAATGCCGGCTCCGGCGGTCAATCACGCACCGTGGCCGGCAATGGCGAGCAGGGTGACGGCGGGCGCCGATCCATGGGCGTTTCGGCCGTGTCGGCCGGGGCGGTGATTTCCGGTAATCCGTTCGGGTGACATTGGCCGGAGGTCTCGATCAAGGCATCGTCAGGGGTGAATGTCCGAATCTCTACACCCACGGACGGGTGTCACCCTTCGCAACCGAATCGCTCCTCAGGGGTGTCCGTTATGAGTTATTGGGAGAATTTTGTGGGCTACCGCTCACCCGGTCGAGTGAGCTAGATTCGTATCGACTCACCCACACAGCGTCACATCAGGCCCCGCTTTATCCCATTTCGTATCATCAAAATGGGAAAATTCACTTATTCATCATCCGTCCATACAGGGACCTTCAGCCGTTCGGCCCATGTCGGACATCGGGGACTAGCCGGACCATAGGAAACGCGTCGGCCGGCGGGACCCCGTCCGACGTTCCTGGGTACCTGTGGAGGAGTGACCGATGCCATCTCGCACGCATGAGCCTGAGCCGTTGCTAACGCCGGCTGAGGTCGCGTCGATGTTCCGCGTCGACCCGAAGACCGTCACCCGATGGGCGAAGGCGGGCAAGCTGAGCGCCATCCGCACCCTCGGCGGACACCGCCGCTATCGCGAATCCGAGGTGCGCGCCCTGCTCCAGGGACAGATCCCGCAGCAGCGCCAAGGCGACTGAGGCCGCAACCGTACCTCGCGCCTCCCTCCGGTGCCAAAACCACATGCTTGCTTCCGCAACGCGCTCGGATCATCACCCCCCGGTGATCCGAGCGCGTTGTTTTGTACTATTACTTGTGCCGCTGCCTGTGCCATCGCTTGTGCCGTTGCTTTGCGCGGGAACGGCCGTTCAGTCCAACGTGATCCGCACGCCGACCGTCGCGTCCTCGCCGCGCCGCTTGATGCTCATCCAGACAAAGAGGCGGCCGCGCAGGCCGTACTTCCGTTTGATGAGCTCACGCGCGGTGCGGGCACCCTCGGGGCCCAGGACCGTCGCGTGCCCCGGCACCGCATCGCCGGTCGGCACGCCGCGGACCGTGCACGGCGCGACCGTCACCGCGCCGTTCCTGCGGATCCGCTTGACCTTGCCGGACTCGCCGACCGTCCAGATCAGCAACGCCTCGCCGTCCCGCGCGACCCACACGGGGGTGGGCACCGGCGTCCCGTCACGGCGGAACGTCGTCACCGCGATGTACGCTTCGTCGCCCAACTGCTTCGCTGCGCTCGTCATAGGCCACACCGTACGAGGCGGCAACCCCTAGCGGGGACATCACACGCACGGGTGATGGGAGGCTAGTCTGATGGTCCCAGCCCGAACCCTTCGGAGATCGTAATGAAGCTGTCGATCCTGATGCCGGTCTACAACGAGGAAGTTCGCGTCGCTGACGCCGTCAAGCAGGCGCTCGATGTGGATTATCCGACCGAGACCGAGCTTGTCATCGTGGATGACGGGAGCCGGGACCGCACGGCGGAGATTTTGAACGGGTTGCATGATGAGCGGATCCGGGTGGTGTTGCATCCGCGGAACAAGGGCAAGGGTGCGGCGATCCGGACTGCGGTGGAGCATGCGACGGGTGACTACATGGTCATCCTGGATGCGGATCTGGAATACGATCCGCAGGACATCCCGAAGCTCCTCGAACCGGTCCTGGATGGTCGGGCGACGGTGGTGTACGGGAATCGGACGTTCGGCAGTCACAGTTCGTTTTCGTTCTGGTATGTGATGGGGAACAAGGCGGTCACGACCGCGGCGAACATGCTGTACAACTGCTATCTCGGTGACCTTGAGACGTGTTTCAAGTTGATGCCGGTGGAGTTGTACCGGTCGTTGCAGATCAGGTCGGCGGGGTTCGGCATGGAGGCCGAGGTGACGGGGAAGCTGCTGCGCAACCGGCACCGCCCGTATGAGGTGCCGATCAGTTACCGGGCCCGCACCCGTGAAGAGGGTAAGAAGATCACGTGGAAGGACGGCGTCGAGGCGCTGTGGATCCTCTCCCGGGAACGCGTCCGTAAGCCGTCCCGCAAGCGCTGACCCGCATGGCAGAGCACCTCACCATCGGCGAGCTCTCGGCGCGCAGCGGAGTCGCCCCGTCCGCACTGCGGTTCTACGAGAAGCTCGGCCTGATCCACTCCACCCGCACCGGCGGCAACCAGCGCCGCTACGAACGCTCCGAGCTGCGGCGGGTCTCGTTCATCAGGATCTCCGCGCAGGTCGGCATCCCGCTGGAGACGATCAAAGAGGCGCTCGCCTCCCTGCCGGCCAACCGCACCCCGACCCGCGGCGACTGGGAGCGGCTGTCCCGCAACTGGCGCGGCCACCTGGACCAGCAGATAGCCCTGCTCGAGCGGCTCCGCGACACGCTGACCGGATGCATCGGCTGCGGCTGCCTGTCGCTGACCCACTGCCTGCTGGCCAACGCGGGTGACCGCCTCGCCACCCGCGGCACCGGCCCGGTCATCCTCACGAACGCAGCCGTCACGGCCTCGTCAGAATGATCTTCCCGAAGTGCTCGCTGGACTCCATCAGCCGGTGCGCCTCGGCGGCGTCGGCCATCGGCACCCTGCTGTGCACGACCGGCCCGATGAGCCCCTCGTCGATCAAGGGCCACACTTCCTCCCGTACACCACGGATGATTGACGCTTTTTGCGCCAGCGACCGCGAGCGCAACGCCGTCGCGAACACGCTGCCACGCTTTGCCAGCAGCGCACCGAGGTCGAGCTCCGCCTTCCGGCCACCCTGCAAGCCGATCACGACCAGCCGGCCACCCTCGTTGAGCGCCTTCACGTTGCCCGCCAGGTAGGCGCCGCCGATGATGTCGAGGATGACGTCGGCCGTGACCGTCGCGCTGAAGTCCTCGACCGTGTAGTCGATCACCCGGTCCGCGCCGATCCTGGTCAACGCCTCGTGCTTGCTCTGCCGCGCCGTCGTCACCACGTGCGCGCCGAGCGCCTTGCCCAGCTGCACCGCGAACGTGCCGATCCCACTGCCGCCGCCGTGCACCAGCAGCGTCTCACCCGGCCTGATCCCCGCGACGTCCACGACGTTGGAGAACACCGTCGCGGCCGCCTCGGGCAGCGCGGCCGCGTCTTCCAGCGTCACATTCCGCGGTACGGGCAGCAGCTGCCCGACCGGAGCCACCGCCAGCTCGGCGTAGCCACCGCCCGAGATCAACGCACACACGTCCTGACCGACCTGCCAGTGGTGCGCGCCGGCCGCGACCTCGACGATCCGCCCCGACACCTCCATGCCCGGATACGGCGGCGCACCCGCCGGCGGCGGATAGTGCCCCTGCCGCTGCAACAGATCGGCGCGGTTGACCCCCGCCGCGCGTACCTCGATCAGAACCTCGTCGTGTGCCGGCACCGGATCGGGGACCTCGGTCCACCGCAGTACCTCAGGACCGCCCGGCTGCTCGATCGTGATCGCGTGCATGCGGACCATTTTGCGCTACGGCACGACCACGTCCGGCTCGGCGGTGGGCGTCTCGTCCTGAGCCTGCTCCCAGGGCGGGTGGTGCCCGTTGTGCGGCCATCCGGGCTGCCAGCCCGGGTGCCACGCGGTCGGCTCCTGGGTCGGCTCTTGGGTTGGCTCTTGCGTTGGTTCCTGGGTCGGTTCCTGCGTCGGTTCCTGGGTTACCGGTGGCTCGGTCGTCGGTGCCGCCGTTGTGGGTTGCGGGGTGGTCCTGGCGACGCCTGCCTTCTCGACCCGCTTCGCCTGCGCCGCCTTGACCGGCGGCTGCGGCTTCGCCGGCACGGCCCGGGTCTGCGGCGGCTGCCCGAGCTCCAGGACCGGCTGCGGTGCGGCAGGCACCCCGTACAGGTTGACGTCCTGCACCGGCTCCGGCGTCGCCACCCCCTGCTGCGCCGCCTGCGGTGCGGGCCTGCCCTGCTGTGGCGGCTCCCACCCCGCCGCACCGATCACCACACCCAACGCCGCCACCCCAACCCCACCCGCAACCAGCGCCACCAGTGGATGCCGCACAATCCGCCGATGCCTGGTGACGTACGCGACCCGTGGATCGTTGAAGAACAGATGCATACCGCTGGCCCCCGCCTGTAGCTTCTCGCTTGCGTCCTGAGTCTGCGCAGGTCAGGCTAATGTCGCGCGGCATTTGAGCCGGAGTGTCAAGATGTCATCTGGTCGCGGTCGCCCAGTCCGCCACCGCCCCCACAACGTCCGGCGTCCCTCACACGGGTGACCGCCGACGCCCCGGGGCGATCTGGCAGACTGGTCGACGTTCCGCTGGAGGGCTCGCCTAGTGGCCGATGGCGCCGGTCTTGAAAACCGGTGAGGCGTTCCGCGTCTCCGTGGGTTCGAATCCCACGCCCTCCGCACAGCACCACCAAAATGCCCGCTGAGCAGCACAAACGCTGTTGAACTGGCACTGCCGTCCATCGACTACCTGTCTAGTTGGATCTCACCAAACCTTGCTGCGGTCCACCGGTTGTGCATCAGGGCGTGCATGGAGCAAGGCAGCCGTAGCGAGATGGCCGCCCAGGCGTGGTGCTACAGCGAGTGCATCCGATTGGCCTCGCAACATGTCGAATCCCTTGATGCTGATGACGTCACCGGAGGTGCGCCAGCCAGCTCTTCCAGGGCTTATGGCGTCGGCCGCGATACGTCGAGCGCAACTTTGTGCGTGGCGCACTCGGGGCAAAGTACCGTATGGCTTGGAGCTGGTTCTGAATCAGCCCTGTAGATCATGTGGCGGATGGCTACGGTGGTCGCGTCATGAGTGGAAGCGACCCACCAGCGTCGCCTCGCTTCGAGAGTGCGTTTCAGAGAACAGTCGCGCCGAACGCAACATCTCGCGCACCCATCCACTCTGCACGGCTGTCGCACATACAGAACGGAGCCGCTTGGCGCCGCGCACCCTCAGGTTTTGTCATACCTCGGTGGTAAACCTGTATCGGGTGATGGCTGTTAGCGGCCGTCCGTGAACAGGAGGATCGAGCATGGACTCAAGAGCGATGGTGCTTACGGTCGCTACCGGCGTGGCGACGACCTGGCTCACCGCCAGAGTGATGAAGGAACTGAAGTTGCCGACGGCAGCAAGTCCGATCGTTGGTGTCGTTGTGGCAGCGGCGGTCAACAAGCTCGTTGGTCGACTGCACTGACGACGCCTGGGTCGCCGTAGCGAGCGCAGCAACTCGCTACGGCGACCCGACGTGTCGTACTTCTCTGCCGCCTGTTGTGGGATCAATGGTCTACCTCTGTGAATCCTGCAGGGCTACTTCAACTTGGCATCGCACGGCTTCGTCTTGACCGTCAACGCACTTGGCGTAGACCTTCAAACGGCACGCTCACACTCTGGCCAGCACACTCCGCGACCTGGGTCATACCTCTTCCAACCCGCTTCGACGGCCCGCTCGCTCGTCACCACTCCAAGCATCGGCATGTGGCACCCTAGCGCTGCCGACCAATTACTGCGCGTCGCGGCTTCTCCGATGAATCTGCAAACCAACCGTGCCTGCAACCGCCCCCACCATGGCACTTATCGCCGTGACGGCAGTAGTTCCCAGCGAACCGACGTCTCGCCATGCGTTGAGTGCGACTATTGCCATCACTGCACCGATGCCAGCACCGGCAAGGAGGAAGATCGCGCGATGCATGTCGAATGCGGATTGGTTGACGTTCCCGAACTCGGGCGAACGTCGACCAATCTGACGTTTCGACGTTTGGGCTGGCGGTCTGGTCGGCACGCGCGAACCTCTCTTGATTGTTTGTTCCCTTGTTACTGCAGGTTGCACACGCTCGGTAACGTTGGAAGAATCGCATTCGCGTCGGAATTCTTGCGCGGAAGCAGGGCTACTGCGTTGTTAATATTATTCCGATTCGTTCTTTTGGGAAAGCAATCTGATCTTCCGGCCTCCATCGGATGTTTCGTCCGACAAAGCCTCGATGACGGCATGGCCGTATTCCTTAATGCCGCCAATCGAGAATATCCCGCTAGGTGCGGTCTTTCCGGCCACGCCTTCCCATGGAGAATAGGCATCCTTTCCCGGCCGCTTGGCTTCCTTGTTCCAGCAAACATCGCTCAACTTATCGAGGATTGCCTGACGTGAAAGTGCCGGGGTCTGAAGCGAGCGAGGTGGATTCGGAAGAGCATGATGCACCATGGCCCCAAGTGCGGCCATAATCACGGGAGAGCTGACCACGGTTTCGTTCCGGTGGAGAAATTCCGGTTGCAGCATCTCGAGCAAGGGCAACCACACATCCATAACGGCGGCGGCGACGGCGTTTTCATCCACTCGGCCAAGTTTCTCGGCCACTGGCTTAGCTCCGAGGCTTAGACCAGGCCGTCCGAGCAGAGATGTGACGACCGCCGACCGAAGTGCGCTGACGGTGACAAGCTCAGGACTATTCCGGCCAAGTTGTCGGCCGGTCTGCATGACCCGGCCTCTCAATACCGACGACCGCTCTTCCAACTCTCGTGCGATCCTTGTGGCGAAGTCAGAACTGTCCATGCTAATTCCGATGGCTACGTTAGGTCGAACGCCCAGCAGGTTGAAGTCATGAAATACCTGGCGTGCCCATCCAACTGGTTTGCCATGGACGATCGTGACAGCGACCTTCACTTGGTCGATGGCCGACTCTCGTGATGATGCCCATGCCCAAGCTAGCCGTTGAGTTTCACCATCAGTGTTTACAAGAAAGTCGCCCGGCTTTAGCAAGAATCCGATACCTTTTCCGTCGGGCAGCGCATAGAGCTCAAGCGCTTGCTCGCGGAACAACGGCATGGTGGGCACGTCCCAATCTTTCCGCTCCTGGCGGAAACCCTCCAGAATGTATTGCCCGTAGCTGGCGACGTTTGCTTTTTTAGCGTTTGTGACGCTGCGTTGAACTTTACTGCGGACATCGGCCGCAAGTCGCTTCCGGCTGTCCCCGGCGAGAATCTTGGGGTTTTCAAGATCTGTGGGCTCAATTACTGCTTGACGAAGTGCTGCCACGGTCATGACCGTTTGAAGCTTGTGTTCATCCACTGGGATGCAGGGAACGATGCTGCCTTCTCCCCAGGGGATCTCGCTGCTCTGGTGAATATGCACATTGCTCCAGGTCTGAATCGGCCGCCCACATCGGACTCATGTCACTGTGACAGACTAGAGCTCCTCGAGCAAGTCGATCTTGTCCCTCGAGGAGGTAGATCCGCACCTCGAGTCGAGGGATACCCCATACGGGAAGGCTCGAGGGATGCATCAGTGCAGGCAGGTGGCAAGTTCGCCGTATAGCGTGCGGTGACGATGTCAGAGGCGGAGGTGTTCAAGTATGAACGACGCAGTAGTGTGACAATCACTTAAAGTAACGGATTGACCTGGTCTAGCGCTTCTCTGTAGGTCCTGCTGGGATGGACGGGCGATAAGGCCACCGTCGAACGGTTGCGACGTGATGTGCTGAAGTTCCAGCGATGGTTGTAACCGAGCCATTCTGGGGGGATCGGTTGGAATCGACAATGCTGTCGCGGCATTGCGGTCTCACGCCGCCGACTCGACAGGGCTGGTGCTGGCGTTCGAGTTGTTCTAGAGGTGTTGGCTTGCGGATTCAGGCGGAGCTCGCGCTGTTGGAAGCGTGCCTGAGGCGCCCTCTGATGTGCCTGTCGGTTGTGTAGAAGCAGCTCAGGAGTGGTGTCTATCCCGGTCGCAGGTCTTCTAGGTGTCGGCAAGGACGGGCCGGTGGCGGTCAAGGCCTGTCGTTGGCCGACGCGTGGCGTGGCTGATCTCGCCCGCTTCGATGCCGAGATCCGTGACATGACGCGGCTGTCCGCCGAAGGCTGCCTAGTACCGCTGCTCGGCTCGGGTCTCCTACGGGCCGGACGGGCGTACGTCGTGATGCGGCTGTGCGCCGGCGGCTCAATCGAGAAGTACCTGCCGCTGCCGGTCGCCCTGGTGTGAGAGGTCGTCGAGACGATTGGTCGAGCGGTCGGCGCGGTCCACCGGGCCGGCATAGTGCGCGGCCGGATCACGCCCCGCAAGATCCTCCTCAGCAGCGACGGTACGCCGCAGCTCGGGCTCTTCGGTGTCGACGCGATGGTCAGGCCGTCGCCACACGTAGTCCTCAACGGCACGATTCCGATCGCCTATCTCGCCCCAGAGGTCCTGCACGGGCAACCCCGGAGCCCAGCGCCGACGTGTACTCCCTCGGCGCCGGGCTGTACAGGCTGCTCACCGGCAGGCCATCCCACTTTCCGCCGGACCGCGAGCCAACCCTCGCCGAACAGCTCGACCTGCTCCGCGTGCCGGTGCCCCCACACCCCGCGGTCCCGGCCGGGTTGCTGCCGGGCGATGCGGGTCGGGGCCCGGCGACCTCGCCGAACTGCTCAGGGAGATCGCCCAGTTCCGCAGCGCCAGCTAGTCCACTAGCGCCGGGATGGCCGAGAAGACGTTGTCCGGGTCGTAACGGCGCTTGGCGGTCAGGAGGCGGTCGAGGTTGCCGGCGAACGAGGCGCGTGCCCGTGCGTCGTCGTCCGGGCCGAGCAGGTTCGGGTACCCACCAGGCAGCGAAACCGGGTCCAGTGCCGCCGCCACCGAGTCGGCCCAGGCGCGGTGCCGGTCGACGGAGTCCGTGGGCGGCCACACTGCGATCACCTCGACGACCTGGTGCGGTACGCGGTTCGCGAACGCGGTAGCCCCCGCATCGACGCGAGCCGCAGCGCCGTGGAACCGGTTGACGATCAGCGTCGAGAACGGCGAGGAGATACCGGCAGCACCGGCCACCAGCGCGTCGGCGGCGGTTGAGGACAGGTCGGGGAGCCAGCGGCTCCGGAGCAGGTAGTGGTTGCCGTCGACGATGTTGGCGTCGAACATGCTGAGCGCCGCCACGTACGGCATCGCGCCGACCTGGTCGACGATCGGGTGACCCAGGGAGCGCAGCGCGGCGATCGCCCGTTCGCCGGCGGCCACGTCCGTGCCGGACCAGAACGGGCACAGGAACACCATCGGGCCCGCCGGGCCGGGCAGGAATCCGGTCATGACGGTCAGCTCGTCGGGGGCGGCGGCGACGATCTCGGCGTAGCCGGCGAGGACCGTGCCGGCGTCGGCGAACGGGAACAGCAGCATGCCGGCGAGGACGGTGGGCAGGGCGTGCAGCTGGAATCGCAGCTCGGTGACGACGCCGAAGTTGGCGCCGCCGCCGCGCAGGGCCCACCACAGCTCGGGGTCGCCGTCCGGACCCGCGGTCACGGTGCTGCCGTCGGCGAGGACGACGTCGGCGCCGAGCAGGTTGTCCAGGGCCAGGCCGAAGCGGCCGACCAGAGGCCCGTACCCGCCGGCGGTGGTGAGCCCGGCCATGCCGACGCCGCTGACGACGCCGGTGGCGGTGACCAGGCCGTGCGGGGTCGTTGCGGCGAGCAGGTCGGCGGTCGTGGCGCCGCCCTGGACGGTGACGGTGCGCGCGGCCGGGTCGGCGGTGGCGGCCCGCATGCCGGTGAGGTCGATGACCAGGCCACCGTTACGGAGCGCCCGGCCGGCCCAGTCGTGTCCGCCGGCCCGCACGGACAGCGGCAGCCCGGCGTCGCGGGCCGCGCGGACGGCGGCGCTGACCTCGGCCGTGTCGCGGCACCGGGCGATGAGCGCCGGCTGGTGCGTCACGGCGGCGTTCCACACCCGCCGGGCTTCCTCGAAGCCGTCAACGGAATCCGGCGTGATCAGGCGCTCGCCGAGGCGTGGCCGGAGCGCACGGACGGCGGTGTCGATGTCGGCTGCGCTGATGGCGGTCATGGCGCCTCCCTGGCTGCGGATGGTCCGGCGACGGTACCGCGCAGCTCACCATCCGTGCCGTCACGAACACGACGCGCAGCAATTGAACCGCCACCGCCCCACACGCGTGCGAGACGTGCGACAGACGCCCCATAGACGGGTGTCACGCATGCCTGCCACGATGAAAGGCATGTCCGGACGTCTGCAACAGCAGCCGAACAACGGTCACTACGCGCTGCTCGCGCTGCTCCCGCCGGCGGCCGGATTCTTCGCCTGGCGGGCGGTCGAGCACCTGTCCGGCACCGGGTACGCCTGGCCCGTCCTGGGCGTGGGCGTCGTGGCCGGGATCGCGACCACGGCGGTCTGGGCGCGGCGGGTGCGGACCAGCGTCTCCGCGTGGCTGGCGGCCGGAGGGTTCGCCGGCGAGTTCGCCCTCGACCTCGTGGTCGACCAGTTCCGTGACGGCGGGACGGCCGCCATCGCCGGGATCAGCGAGGCATTCCTGGCCGGGTCACTGCTGGTCGGCGAGGTGGTGCTCGCGCTGTGGATCCACGGCAACTACCGCTTCGAGGAGGGCCACCGGGTCAGCGTCTGGCTGCTGGAGGGCCACAGCGCCAACGACCCCGAGTACTACCAGGCGTTCTGCGAATGTACGTGGCAGAGCGACCGCTTCGAGCTGGACGACGGTGACGACTCGGAGGAGCGCGCCTTCGAGGCCGCCCACGAGCACAGCCCGACCGTCCGCACGGACGTCTCCGTGAAGCTCTGAGTCCACATGCCGCGGGCCCGGTCGATCGCAGTGGATCGGCCGGGCCCGCAGGCGTGCATTAGGACAGATCGAACCGGTCGGCGTCCATGACCTTGGTCCAGGCCGCCACGAAGTCGGCGACGAACTTGTCGCGGGCGTCGTCGCTGGCGTAGACCTCGGCGAGGGCCCGCAGCTGCGAGTTGGAGCCGAAGATGAGGTCGACCGCGGTCGCGGTCCACTGCACCTTGTCGGTGGCCAGGTCGCGGATCTCGTACACGTGCTCGTCGGACTCCGACGCCTTCCACCGCGTACCGGGGGAGAGCAGGTTGGCGAAGAAGTCGTTGGTGAGCACGCCGGGCCGGTCGGTGAGGACGCCGTGCTGGGCGCCGCCGACGTTGGCGCCGAGGGCGCGCAGGCCGCCGACGAGGACGGTCGTCTCGGGGGCGGTCAGGTCGAGCATGTAGGCGCGGTCGATGAGCAGCACCTCGGGCTGGGTCTTCTCGCCGGGGCGCAGGTAGTTGCGGAACCCGTCGGCGCGCGGCTCGAGGACCCGGAAGGACTCGATGTCGGTCTGCTCCTGGGTGGCGTCGGTGCGCCCCGGGTGGAACGGCACCGTCACCTCGACGCCCGCGTCGCGCGCGGCCTTCTCCACGGCGGCCGAACCGGCCAGCACGATCAGGTCGGCGAGCGAGATCTGCGCGCCGCCGGCCTCGTTGAACTCCCGCTGGATGCCCTCGAGGGCGGTCAGGACCGTCGCGAGCTGCTCGGGCTGGTTGACCTCCCAGCTGCGCTGCGGCTCGAGGCGGATCCGGGCGCCGTTGGCGCCGCCGCGCTTGTCGGTGGACCGGAAGCTTGCCGCGGACGCCCAGGCGGTGGAGACCAGCTGGGCGGTGGTGAGGCCAAACTCCAGGACCTTCGCCTTGAGGGCGGCGACGTCGGCGTCACCGACGAGCGCGTGGTCGACGGCCGGCACCGGGTCCTGCCACAGCTGCGCCTCGGGCACCCACGGTCCCAGGAACCGGTTGACCGGACCCATGTCGCGGTGCAGCAGCTTGTACCAGGCCTTGGCGAACGCCAACGCAAACTCGTCGGGGTTCTCCAGGAAGCGGCGGGAGATCTTCTCGTACGCCGGGTCGACGCGCAACGACAGGTCGGTCGTGAGCATCGTGGGCTTGTGCTTCTTCGCCGGGTCGTGCGCGTCCGGGATGATCGCCTCGGCGTCCTTGGCGACCCACTGCTTGGCACCGCCGGGGCTGGTGGTGAGCTCCCACTCGAAGCCGAACAGGATCTCGAAGAACCGGTTGCTCCACTGCGTGGGCTTGTCGGTCCAGGTCACCTCGAGGCCGCTGGTGATCGTGTCCGCGCCCTTGCCGCTGGCGTAGCTGCTCAGCCAGCCCAGGCCCTGCGCCTCCAGCGGGGCGCCCTCGGGCTCCGCGCCCACGTGGTCGTCGGCGATGCCGGCGCCGTGGGCCTTGCCGAAGGTGTGCCCGCCGGCGATGAGGGCGACGGTCTCCTCGTCGTTCATCGCCATCCGTGCGAAGGTCTCGCGGATGAAGTACGCCGCTGCCTGCGGGTTCGCGTTGCCGCGCGGGCCCTCGGGGTTGACGTAGATGAGACCCATCTCGGTCGCGCCGACCTCGGGCGCCATCTCGGTGTCGCCGACGTAGCGGTCACCCAGCCAGGTGTCCTCCGGGCCCCAGAAGATCTCCTCGGGCTCCCAGACGTCCTCGCGGCCGAAGCCGAAGCCGAAGGTCTTGAAGCCCATCGACTCCAGGGCGACGTTGCCGGCGAGCACCAGCAGGTCGGCCCACGAGACCTTCTGGCCGTACTTCTGCTTGACCGGCCACAGCAGGCGGCGGGCCTTGTCGAGGTTGGCGTTGTCGGGCCAGCTGTTGAGCGGGGCGAACCGCTGGCCGCCGTCACCGGCGCCGCCGCGGCCGTCGTGGATGCGGTAGGTGCCCGCGGCGTGCCAGCTCAGCCGGATCATCAGGCCGCCGTAGTGCCCGAAGTCGGCCGGCCACCAGTCCTGCGAGGTGGTCAGCACCTCGGTGATGTCCCGCTTGAGGGCCTCGACGTCGAGCTTCTCGAACTCCTTGGCGTAGCTGAAGTCCACCCCGAGCGGGTTGCCCTTGGACGAGTGGGCGTGCAGCACCGACAGGTCGAGCTGGTTGGGCCACCAGTCCCGGTTGGTGCGCGGACGACCGCCGGTCTTCGGGGTGGGCGCGTCGATCGCGGGGTTTTCGCTCTCGCTGCCCTGCGCGGTCACGGAGTCGTGCGCGACCGGGCAGCCGCCCACCTTCTCGTTGTCCTGAGTGTCGCTCATCTTGTTCCTTCCGAACTGGCGGTTCACTGGGGAATGCGTGTGGTCGCGCAGCCAGGTTGCCTGCGCCGCACGAGACCGGCGTCGGTGAGCGCCCTCAGTACGTCGTACACCGTCCTGGCAGGCACCGTGGGAAGTTCGGGCCGGGCCAGGGAGATCACCCTGCCGGTGCCGACGCGCGAGTGGTCGCGCAGCGCGGTGTGCGCCGCCGACCGGAGCCGCGTCACGCGTAACGAGGCCGCCTGCGGTCGCGCCTCGGATCCGGACGTCACCCGATCAACATATGCCACTTGTCTGGAACAGTTCAAGTTTTCTACCAGCGCGTTCGCGAATTCATCCCCGCGCGTCCTGGACGTCACCGACGCCCGGTTCACGCGGTGACCCGGCGCACCACCCGGAGCAGATACTCGTCCCGGTCCAAGGGGTTGTGGTCGGTCCGGGCCCGGCTCGGCGGCGCGCCCGTCACCGGCTCGTGCCGCTCGAACGCCGACTCGAGCACGCCCTCGCCGCGGGTCAGCCCGGGCAGCCGGACCTGCAGCTCGTGCACCCTGGCCGCCGGGATGTCCCCGTCGAGCACGCAGACCGTGCCCCGGGTGACCGTGGCCCTCGGCACCGCGTGCAGGCGGGACAGCACGGGCAGCAGCGCGCCGAGCTGATCGGCCGGCGCCTCGAGCCGGAAGCGGTGCACCGGCTCGTACACCACAGTGCCGGCCCGCCGCAGTGCGGTCATGAGCACCAGCGGCGTCAGGCTGCGGAAGTCGTACCCGGTGCTCGACATGCTCTTGTCGAACTGCTGGTGGGCGTGGCTCTGCCGGGGCCAGTACCCGGAGCGGGTCATCGTCACCGTGCAGTCCTCGACCTGCCAGCCGTGCAGGCCCTGCCGCAGCGTGGCGGTGACGGTGTCCTGCACGGCGGTGAAGAACGCGGCCGGCATCGCGCCCGCCTCGACCCCGAGCCGGAACGTGATCCCCGTCCGCGCCGGCGCCGGCTCGACCCGCAGCCCGATCGTGGCGAGGAACGGGTTGCCGTCCTTCTCGCCGATCTCGACCGCCTCGCCGACGCCGGCCGGCCGCTCGACGCAGATCGTCGAGGTGTCCCGGAACGTGACCTCCAGGCCGTACTCCTCGGCGAGCGTCGCCTGGATGACCTCCTTCTGCACCTCGCCGTACAGCGACACGGACGTCTCCCGCCGCACGTCGTCGTGCCGCACGTCGATCAGCGGGTCCTGCTCGGCGAGCTGGATGAGCGCCGCGTACAGCGCACCCCGCTCCGCGGGCCGGACCGCCTCGACGACCGCCTCCAGGCTCGGCGGCGCGAAGTGGTGCCCCTCGGCCCCCGGCCGGGGCAGCCCGACCGCGTCGCCGATCCGCACGTCGGCCAGGCCCCACACCTTGCCGATCCGGCCCGCCGGAAGGACCGCCGACTCGGCCGCGCCGCCGTCGTCGAACACGGCGATGCCCGTCACCTTCGCCTCGCCGCCGCCGGACAGGCGCACCCGCTCCCGGGTCCGGACCGTGCCGCCGAACATCCGCACGTACGCCACCTTGTCCCCGGCCGGACCCCGCTCGACCTTGAAGACGCTGCCAGACACCGGCTCGCCGGCGTCGCCCCGGGCGGCCGGCAGGAACCCGGCGATGCCGGCGGTGAGCGCGTCGAGCCCGGCGCCGGTGATCGCCGAGCCGAAATAGACCGGGTGTACGAGCGCCCGGCCGGTCTGTGCGGCGAGGGCCCTGCGCACCCGCCCGGCGGACACCGCGGCGCCCCGCACGAACGCGGCCAGCAACGTGTCGTCGTGCTCCGCGAGCACGTCGAGCGCGGGCGGCGCCGGGACGAAGGCCGCCGCCCGGGTGCCGAGTCCCGTCGGCACACCCATCGGCACGATGGCCGGCGTGAGCCGCTCGGCGAGCTCGCGCAGGATGCCGTCGCCGCGCGCGCCGGCACGGTCGATCTTGTTCACGAAGACGATCGTCGGGATCCGCAACCGGCGCAGCGTCCGCATGAGGATCCGGGTCTGCGCCTGCACACCCTCGACGGCCGACACGACGAGCACCGCGCCGTCGAGCACGCTGAGGACCCGCTCCACCTCGGCGATGAAATCCGGGTGGCCGGGGGTGTCGATGAGGTTGACGGTGACGTCGCCGACCGTGAACGAGACCACGGCCGACTTGATGGTGATGCCCCGCCGCCGCTCGAGCGCGAGCGTGTCGGTCTGTGTGTTGCCGTCGTCGACGGAACCGGGCTCGTCGATGACACCGGCGGCGTGCAGCAGCCGCTCGGTGAGGCTGGTCTTACCGGCGTCGACGTGCGCCAGGATGCCGAGATTCACGATACGCAAGTGGCGTCAGGTCCTCGAGATAGACAGTGATGGCCATCTGGGTGAACACAGACGCAGCTCGCATCCCTGACTCCTCAACTCGCGGACAAGACCCACTCAGCCAAACAGAGGCCGGATGCGCCCGCAACCGGAAAACCACAAACCACCTGACCACGCCTCATCGCGTACGCGCGCCCACGAACAGGCGCGGGGCGGCGCGTCGAGCAACATATGGCGGGGTCGGTTACGTGTAGGGCCGGGAGCTGTGGAAGGGGGTCGGCCGATGGGGCTGTTCCGGCTCGGCCGTCGACGCGGCCAGGACGACGACTTCGTCGCGTACTACGAGGCCCGGGCGGCGGCGCTACGGCGTACTGCCTACATCCTCTGCGGGGATTGGCATCTGGCCGAGGACCTGACACAGATCACCTTCACGAAGTTGTACATGGTCTGGCGCCGGCTCGATCACGATGGCACGCTCGACGGGTACGCCCGCCGGACGTTGGTGCGCAGCTTCCTCGACGAGCGGCGCCGGCCGTGGCGGCGGGAGACCGCCATTGTGCCGGAGAGCCCGCTGTTCGACGTCGCGGTCGAGGATCCCCGTTCGGCCGACGAACGGGATCAGCTGCTCTCGGCCCTGGCCCAGGTTCCCAATCGGCGTCGAGCCGTGCTGGTGTTGCGGTTCTGGGAGGACCTCTCGGTGGAGCAGGTGGCTGAGATGTTGGGCTGCACCAGCGGAACCGTCCGCAGCCAGACGGCGCGGGGGCTGGTCGACCTGCGCGCCGCCCTCGGCGACTCGCTGACCGGACTTTCCGAACGGATCGGATAGTCCGATGAGTGACGCGAGGCATGTTTTCGAGCGGTTGGTCGATGGTCCGGAGCCGCTGCTCACACCGGCCGGGTCGGTGCTGTCGGCCGTGCGGCGTCGGGCCCGCCGGCGCGCGTCGTTGAGTGTCGCAGGCGTTACGATGGCCGTACTTTCCGTCGTCGCCGGAATCGCCGTCATCAGACCGGGCGCCGGTGCTCCGGGGACGACGATCGTGGCGGCCCCACCCACCTCGGCCAGCGTCGGCCCGACGGCGCCGGGCGCGGCACCGCAGCCGGTCAACGCGGGGTCGATGGGGCAGCTGTTGACCGCCGCGGTGCCGGCTCCATACACCGCGCAGCCGGTGCCGCTCGTATCCGCCACGGGCGACGGGTCGGCACCCTTCGCCTGGTTGGCCGATGCGAACAGCCAGTACTACCGGGTCGGCATCATGGTCGAGATGCGGGACGGCGGCCGGGCCGGACTCCTGACCGGGATCATCGGCAATGATCGGCCGGCCGGGCTCAATCCCGCCGACCCGTGCGCGGTCAAGCCTGATCTGGCGGTAGAGGGCATCCGGGTCGACGGTTGCTCGGTGCTGACCGCGGCCGGGGGCGTACCGATCCGGCTGGTGGTCGGGCACGACGAGACGGCCGGCACCGTCTACGCCGCGGTGCGCTTCGTCGGCGACGGCTACGTGGCGATCGTGCTGAGCCAGGGCGTGCGGCCCTACTTCAAGCAGTACAGCTACGGCGGAGGGCAATGGCAGAGTGCGGTCCGTGCCGGCGACACGCTGCCGCTGACGACCATGCCGATCGTGCCGCAACATGTGGCCGACCTCGCCGCGAGTCCTGCCGTACTACCGTGAATCGGGCAGGCTGCCCCGCTCGAGCAACACGCCGGGCGGGTTGCGCCGTGTTGTGCGTGTGCGAGTTCATGTCCCATTCCTGGCGCTGGCGCTGCTGACCGTCGCCGGCTGCGCCCAGTCGCAGACCACCCCGGCGGTCGCGACCGCGGCCAGCCGGCCGCCGGTGCCCGCCGTCTCCGTCTCCAGCAGCCCGGCGGAGTCCGCCTACGACAAAGCGTTGCGCTACACGCGGTGCATGACCACCCACGGCGCGCCGACCGCCGACCCGGTGGCGGGCGAGGCGTTGGTGACGACGAATGTCATGCACGTCGGCGATACCGCGGCGGTCATCGACGCGCGGCGGCAAGCCTTCGCGGCGTGCCAGGTTTACCTCCCGTCCACCTGGCCGGTCAAGCAGAGCAGCGCCGACGCCGCGCGGGAGAAGCCGTTCCGGGACTGCGTTCGCCAGCAGGGCGTCGACTGGCCGGAACCGGACGCCTCTGGCTACGTGAACCTGCCGACCGATCCCAACGCCATGACGACGCCGGCGTACGAGGGGGCCATCCAGGCCTGCCGCCATCTGCTCGACGATCCCGCCAACCAGTTGCCGGAGAACCGATGAGAATCGCCGCCTTCGCCGTCCTCGCGACCGTCGTGCTGGCCGGCTGTACCACCACGACGACACCTACGGTCGCAAGCGCGCAACGGCCCGACCCAGGCCCGGCCGTGTCGAGCCCGCCCGCGTCGCCGTCCGCGCCGGAGTCCGACTACGACAAGGCGCTGCGGTACGCCCGTTGCACGAACGAGCACGGCACGAAGATGGCCGATCCCGTGGTCGGTGAACCGTTGCAGACCGGTGACGTCCTTCCCGGCGGCTGGCAGGCCCAGACGAACGACGCGTTCGAAACGTGCAAGCAGTTCCTGCCCGCTACCTGGCCGGTGAAGGTCGATCCGGCCGAACTGGCCAAAGAGAAGGCTTTCGACGAGTGCATGCGCAAACGCGGGGTCGCGGTGCCCGAACCTGACGCCAACGGGATGATCGCCTACCCGACCGACCCGCACGCGCAGGACCAGGCGCTGGTTGAATCGGCCGTCGCCGCCTGCCGGTACCTCTACGACGACCCGGCGAACAACCAATGAGGCGCTGGTGGCCCCTGCTGGCGGCCGGGTTGGTGGTCGCGTTCGCCGCCGTCGCGATCCTGCTCGTCCGTCCGCACGGGACCGGCACGATTCCTGACCACCCGCCGGCGACCGCCACCGTCGCCCGCGGCACGCTGGTCGCCAGCGTGATCTACCCGGGCGGTCTCGCGTACGGTCCGGAGGAGGGCGCCACGAGCCGGCTCGACGGCACGGTCACCTGGCTCGCCCCGATCGGGTCCACAGTGGACCGGGGTAAGCCGCTGTTCCGGATCGACGACACACCCGTCGTCCTGATGATCGGTGCGGTGCCGGCGTACCGCGCGATGGCGGCCGGCACGACCGGTGACGACGTACGCCAGTTGGAGTCGAACCTCGCAAAGTTGGGCTACAAGGGTTTCACCGCGGACGACACGTACACCGACCAGACCGCGACCGTGGTGAAGGCCTGGCAACGTGATCTCGGGCTGCCGCCGACCGGCACGGTCGAACTGGGCCGGGTCTTCTTCGCTGCCGGCCCCGTCAGGATCGCGCAGCACAAGCTCCACGCCGCCGATGTCGCCAGCGGGCAGGTCCTCACCTATACCGGTACCCGGCGGCTCGTCACCGCGAACGTGCCGGCCCATGCCCAGGCCCTGGCCAAACCCGGCACGACCGCCACTGTGTTGCTGCCCAGCGGCAAGGAGACCGGTGGGCGGGTGCGGTCGGTCGGCCCGCCCCCTCCCGACCAGGCGGCGGCCGGCGGCGAACCCACGGTTGCGGTGGTGGTCGAACTGTCCGATCAGTCCGCTGTGGACGGACTCGACGACGGCCCGGCCCGGGTCCGCTTCGTCGGCGAGGAACGCAAGGACGTGCTCTACGTCCCGGTCGGTGCCCTGCTGGCGTTGGCCGAAGGCGGGTACGGCCTGCAGATCATCGACGGCGACGCCAGCCGTATCGTCGCCGCCGCCACCGGGCTCTTCGCGGACGGCAAGGTCGAGGTGAGCGGACCCGGCATCGAGGCCGGCCTGACGGTCGGCATGGCCCGGTGACGGCCGCGATCGTCACGCTGCGCGGCGTGACCAAAACCTATCCCGGCGGCGTCACAGCCTTGCGGGACGCCGATGTGAGCGTCGCCGCGGGCGAACAGGTCGCCATCGTCGGGCCGTCGGGCTCGGGAAAGTCCACATTGCTCCACATCATCGGAACGCTCGACCGGCCCACCACCGGCGAGGTGTCCATCGCGGGACACGACATCGCAACGTTGCCCGACCGCCGCCTGGCCAGTCTGCGGGCAACCACGATCGGCTTTGTCTTCCAACAGTTCCATCTCACGTTCGGCGTGAACGCGCTCGACAACGTCGCCGACGGCCTGCTCTACGCGGGGCTGCCCCGCCAGCGCCGCCGGGAACTGGCACGCGTGGCGCTCGATCGCGTCGGCCTGGGCCATCGGGCCGCGCATCGGCCGAACGAGCTGTCCGGCGGTGAGCGGCAACGCGTCGCGATCGCCCGCGCGGTTGCGGGCAGGCCGGCGCTGCTCCTCGCCGACGAACCGACCGGCAATCTCGATTCGGCGACGGGCGCCGGCATCATGGACATCCTGGCTGACCTCAACGCCGGCGGCACCACGGTGCTCGTCATCACCCATGACCGCGAACTCGCCGCGCGGCTGCCCCGGCGGATCGGGTTGCGTGACGGGCGGGTCATCGGGGATGACGTCCAATGACCACCGTGGACATTCGGCGGCTCGCCGTAGCCGATGTGCTTCGCGTGGGCGCGCGGGGTCTACGGTCCCGGCCGCTGAGGGCCGTGTTGTCGGCGCTCGGCATCGCGATCGGCATCGCCGCGATGCTGACCGTCGTCGGCATCTCCGCCTCCGGCCGCGCCGATCTGCAACGTACGCTCGACCAGCTCGGCACCAATCTCCTGACGGTCGAAGGTGGACAGACGAACCAGGGCGAGGCGCGGCAACTGCCGGACGAGTCGGTCGCGATGATCCGTCGGATCGGTCCGGTGACCGCCGCCTCGGCGCTGCGCCAACTGCCCGACAGCGTGCACGTGTACCGCAACGATCACGTGCCGCAACAGCAGACCGGAGGGATCCTCGTCTACGCCGCCGATCTGGACCTGCCCGCCACCGTCGGCGCGACCATCGCCCGCGGCGCCTGGCTCAACCAGGCGACGGCCTCGTTCCCCACAGCCGTGCTCGGCGCCGACGCCGCCCAACGGCTGGGGCTCACCGACCCCGACCCGCGGGTCCTGATCGACATCGGCGGTGCGCCGTTCGCCGTGATCGGCATTCTGGCGCCGGTGCCGCTCGCGCCCGAACTGGACAGCGCGGCCCTCATCGGACCGGCCGCCGCGGCGACCGTGCTGGCCGTTCCGGGCCACCCGACCACCATCTACCTCCGTGCCGATGACGCGCAGGTGGCCGCGGTCCGCGATGTGCTGGCGGCGACCACAAACCCGCAGGCGCCCTATCTGGTGGCAGTGTCCCGCCCGTCCGACGCGCTCGTCGCGAAGATCGCCACCGAGCGGGCGCTCAATGGCCTGCTACTCGGCCTCGGCGCGGTCGCGCTGCTCGTCGGCGGCCTCGGCGTCGCCAACACGATGGTCATCTCGATACTGGAGCGACGATCCGAAATCGGCCTGCGCCGCGCGCTCGGTGCCGGTCGGAGCCAGATTCGGCTGCAGTTCCTGACCGAGTCGCTGCTGCTGACCTGCCTCGGCGGGCTGGCCGGACTGGCGTTGAGCCTGCTCGTAACGGCCGGTTACGCCACGGCGCAACAATGGCCGATTGTCCTGCCGGCCTGGGCGATCGGGACGGGACTGGCCGCGACACTCGCCGTCGGCGTCATCGCCGGTCTCTACCCAGCGGTCCGCGCCGCCCGGCTCTCACCCACCGAAGCCCTCGTGTCGTAGCCCTCTGTCAGGCTGAATGTCCGTAGATGGACGGCGAGCCCATGCGTGATGCAGCCGAGCCGCGCGCAACAAGGACGCCTGACGGGTGGCGCTGCCGCATCCGCCGGCGCCGCCAGTGTCAGGGTCCTTCATGGATGGAGGGCTAGACTGGCGGCGACGACAGGAAGGCGGGGCGTGCGGCTATGGCGGACGAGGCGAAGCCGGTCGCGCCCGGAGACGTGCTCAGTTTCCATCTCCGGCGCGCCGAGCAGGCGATCGTGGCGCGCAAGGCGCACGGGGTGCGTGAGCTCGACCTGACCGAGGCGCAGTGCAAGGTGCTCGGCCAGCTGGCCGGGGCGGCCGCCAAGTCCAGCACCCAGCTGTCTCGTGAGGCCCTCGTCACCTCCCAGACGATGACCGGCATCGTCAAGAACCTAGAGGCCAAAGGGCTGGTCGAGCGGCACAGTTCGCCGGACCACGCCCGCGTCATGCTCGTCTCGCTCACCCCGGCCGGTGTTGAGCGCGCCGAGGCCGCTGCCGACCTCGCCGATCGGGTCGAACACGGGCTCCGCGAGGCGATGACCGAGGCCGACTACCGCCGGCTCGTCGAACTCCTCGACCGGGTGGCCGAGATCGCCCCCGGCGTTCCCGCGGAGCACACCGACCGCTGAGCCGACACCTCCGGCAGCGGGGTTCCCCAGGTTTCGACGCTTCCACGCGCCCCGGCGTGCCGGTCTGTTGCGGTGCGCCGGGAATGCCCCTGTTCGGTTCCGTGTTGCGGAGTATCGTTCACTGTTGAAGGTCCCTGATACAAGCAAGGGGACATACATAAGACAGGGACCTTACAAGTCGTCGGTACCGAAGGGGAACTGCCATGAACCTGTCCGGAAGCACCGCTCTCGTCACCGGCGCCACGGCCGGGATAGGCCGCGCCGTGGCCCTGCAGTTGGCCCGGGAGGGGGCGGAGGTGGTTGTCCACGGCCGCGACGCCGATCGCGGCCGTGCCGTTGTGGGTGAGATCGAGGCGGGCGGCAGAGCTGCGCGGTTCGTCCAGGCCGACCTCACCGACGCCGCCGACGTGCTGCGTCTGGCCGAACGGGCGGGCGAGGTCGACGTCCTTGTCAACAATGCGGGTATCTACCGGTTCCTGCCGACGTCGCAGATGACGGCCGAGCTGTTCGACCTGCATATGAACCTCAATACCAAGGCCCCCTACCTGTTGGTCCGCGCGCTGGCTCCCGGCATGGCCGAGCGGGGCGGCGGCTCCATCGTGAACGTCAGCACTCTCGCCGCCGCAGTACCCACCAAGGGGACGGGCATGTACGCGGCTTCCAAGGCCGCGCTCGAACAGCTCACCAGGGTGTGGGCCGCCGAGTACGCCGACCAGGGCGTCCGGGTCAACGCGGTGGCCCCAGGCCCCACCCGCACGCCTGGCACCGACGACATGGACGCCGCCACGTTGAAGGCCGTCGCCGACACCACCGCCATGCGGCGCGTGGCCGAGCCCGCGGAAGTGGCCGAGGCGATCGTCTTCCTCGCCTCGGACCGCGCCAGCGACATCACCGGAGTCGTGCTGGAAGTGGCGGGAGGCCGGCTCGGTATCGGCTGACGCCGGCTCGCGACTCGCACAGGTAGCCGACCGCACGCGCACACGGTCATCACGGAAGTGTTGTGAAAGGTCCATCTCATGCCACTGGCTCTGCTCGCCCTGGCCATCGGTGCCTTCGGCGTTGGAACCACCGAATTTGTCATCATGGGACTGCTCCCAAACGTCGCGGCCGACCTGGGGATTTCCATTCCCACCGCGGGCAACCTGGTCTCCGCTTACGCGCTCGGCGTCGTCATCGGCGCGCCACTGCTCGCGGTGGTCGGGGTGCGCATGGCCCGCAAGCACCTGTTGATCACACTGATGGCCGTCTTCGTCGCGGGTAACCTGCTCTCCGCGCTGGCGCCGGGCTTCGAATGGGCCCTCGCCGGTCGCTTCGTCTCCGGACTTCCCCACGGCGCGTACTTCGGAGCCGGCTCCGTGCTGGCCGCCCACCTCGCCCGAAAGGGGCGCGAGGGCCGCGCCGTCGCCACGATGCTGCTCGGGCTCACGCTGGCCAACATCGTCGGCGTTCCCACCGCCACCCTGCTCGGCCAGACCCTCGGCTGGCGCGCCACGTTCCTCGTGGTCACTGCGATCGGCGTCCTGGCCGTCGCGAGCCTCGCCCTGCTCATCCCCTACGAGCCGGCCGGACCGCAGCAGAGCCTGCGCCGGGAGGTGCGCGCCCTCGGCGACCGGCGGGTCATCCTCGGCCTCGCCACCGCGGTCTTCGGCTTCGCCGGAGTGTTCGCGACGTACGCCTACCTCGCCTCGATCACCACCGGCGTGATGGGGCTGAGCGAGTCGTCCGTCATGTGGGTCCTGGCCCTGTGCGGCGTGGGCATGACGATCGGCGTCATGGCGGCCGGCCCGCTCACCGACCGGGCCGCCCGGCCCACCGCCTACGCCAGCCTCGGCGGCCTCGCCGTGGTCCTGGTCGGCTTCTATTTCACCGCGCACATCACTTGGATCGCCCTGATCATGGTCGTGCTGCTCGGCGCGGTCGGCTTCCTGATGACCGCACCCTTGCAGATGATGGTCATCCGCGCCGCCGCCGATGCCCCTACCCTGTCGGCGGCGTCGAACCACTCGGCGTTCAACCTTGCCAACGCGGGCGGGGTCTGGCTCGCGGGTGGCGTGATCGCCGCCGGGTGGGGATGGATGTCGGCCGCACTCGTCGGAGCCGTCCTGGCCGTGGCCGGCCTGACCATCGCCCTGATGGCCGGGCATCTCGACCGCAGCCCGGCGGCGCCGACCCCGGAACCGGCCGGGAAGGCGATCCCGACCGCCCTGACCCCGCAACTCGAGGAGGCCGGCCCCGTGCCGTGCCCGACCCCGATGTAGTCCACAGTGGACAAACGAAGAGAGGCGGTTGATCTGCGTTTCCGCAGGCCAACCGCCTCTTTGTGGTGCGCGCCCGAAGGGACTCGAACCCCTAACCTTCTGATCCGTAGTCAGATGCTCTATCCGTTGAGCTACGGGCGCTCGGTGCTCGCCTAGTGTACACACCAGGTTTTGCGCGGAGGCTCCGGGATTCGAACCCGGGATGGGCTTTAAGACCCAAACCGCATTAGCAGTGCGGCGCCATAGACCGAACTAGGCGAAGCCTCCAACAACCCCCGTCGCCAGGAGCCGCCGTCCGAGGATACAGGGACAGCGAAGGACCGGGCAAAGCGGGTACGCTCCCGGCGCGTCGCGACGACCGCCATCACTGGCGGAGGCACTGTTCCCGCTGCTCACGGCGTCGACGTGGCGTGACACGGCCAGCCCCTCACCCTTCACCCAGGAGTGCCATGCTGACGCGCGCCCTCCGCCGTCCCCTGCTGCTGGCAGCAGCGGCGACGGCGACCACCCTCGCCCTGACGGTGGTTCCCATCACACCGGCCCTCGCGGCCGGCCCGACGAACGGCAACCGGGCCGCGACGGTCGCCGCGGCCACCGGGTCCATCGCCGGTCGGCTCGCGACGGCCGGCGGCGCACCGGTCGCCGGCTCGTGGGTGACGGTCAATGACGAGCAGGGCAACTACTACAACGGCGGCCCGACCGACGCCGACGGGCAATACCGCGTCGACGACCTCCCGGCCGGCAGCCGGTACGTGGTGAGCTTCAACGGCGCACACGGGGTCACGCAGTGGGCACACCACTCGCTGACGGTGTACGGCGCGCAGCGCTTCGCGGTGACCGAGGGGCAGACGACCACGGTCGACGAGACCCTCGCACCGGTGGGCGCGGTCCGGGTGGTCGCGCACGACGCGGCGAGCGGGGCGACGCTCCAGCGGTTCTGCCTGTGGACGGCGGAGACCTCGGACTACAACCGCTGCACCGAGGACGGCGCGATCGTCATCGACGACGTGTACGCCGGGGCGTGGCACCTCATGCTCAGCACCGACGACGGCGTACACCTGGACCGGGGCGACGTGCCGGTGACCGTCGTCAGCGGGCAGACCGCACAGGTCGACGTGGCGCTGACGGCGGGCGCGACGATCACCACGACGCTCACCGACCGGGCGACGGGCGCGCCGGCACAGGGCTGCGTGCAGCCGGTCGACGTCAACCAGCCGCTGCCCGACACCGGCTTCCGCCAGTGGTGCACCGAAGGGGGCGGCAACACGCTGCAGATCGGGCCGATCGCGCCCGGCACCTATCAGCTGATCGCCGACCCGGACCTGGACACGCTCGGCCTGCAGTGGGTCGGCGCGGCCGGCGGTACCGGCAGCCGCGAAGCGGCCCAGCTCGTCACCGTGGCGAGCGGCGGCGTCGCGGCCGGGCCCGCGGTCCAGTTCGACCCGGCCGGCATCATCCGCGGCAAGTACACCGACGTCACCACCGGCGCACCGGTCGGCGGCGCCTGCGTCTCCGTCATCACACCGCCCCGCAACCCGGTCGGCGGCGACGGCTGCGGCCGGGTCACCCAGCCCGACGGCACCTACACGCTGACCGGCGTCGGGCCGTACACGTGGGCGGTCGGCTTCGCGAAGTTCCAGTACCAGTGGCGCTGGACGGGCAACGCGGTCAACCGCCACGAGGCGAACACGGTCACCGTCGTCGCGGGCCGGAAGGTGGCGGCCAACCTGAAGGCCCGCAGCGGCGGCGGCACCATCGTGGGCACCATCCGCGACAGCGCCGGCGCGCCCGCCGGGGCGTACATCAGGGTCGTCGACGCGCTGACGGGCGAACCGGTCGCGTTCGCCGCCAACGTCAACCAGGACGCCACCTACACGATCGGCAACGTCCCGCCGCAACAGGTCAAGCTGTACTACGTCACGCCCGGCGGCAGCGCCGGCTGGCTGGGCGGCACGGACCTGGCCACCGCCCGGACGTACCAGATCCGCAACAACAGGACGACGACGATCGCCGTCACGGTCCCGGTCTGACCGGCCGGCCCGGGGACTCATCCAGGGTCCCCGGGCCGCACGACGGGTGCTGAACCCGCATGCGCATTACGCTCTTGCGGATGGGAGAGGAACCAAAATCCACCGAGCCCCCGGGCTCCGACGAGACGCCCTCCCGCCCGAGGGTCCTCGGTGACACGTCCCTGCGGTTCGAGCCGCCGCCGCAGGAGGCCGTCGTGGACGAGCCGCCCGCACCGGCCGCCACCCCGCGCCCGGCGACCACGCCGTTCGGCGCGCCGCCCGCGCCGGTGCAGCCGCCGCGGCAGGTGACCCCGCCTCCACGGATTCCGCGCCCGTCGGCGGCGCCGGTGACCCCGTTCGCGCCGCCACCTCCGCCCCCAGCGGCCAAGGCCACACCCGCGAAAGCCACGCCCGCGAAGGCAGCGCCCACGACGGCAGCGCCCACGAAGGCCGCACCGGCAAAAGCACAGGCCGCGCCCGCGAAAGCAGCACCTGCGAAGGCCACACCCGCGAAGGCCACACCGGCGAAGGCGACACCCGCGAAGGCAGCACCGGCGAAGGCGACACCCGCGAAGGCAGCTGCCGCGCCCACGCCTCCCGCCGCACCTGCGAAGAAGGCGGCGGCCGCGAAGAAGGTCCCTGCGGCGAGGAAGGCCGAGCCGCCCGCTGCCGTCGCGCCCGTGGCACCTGAACCGGTGGCAGCGGCCGTGGTCGAGCCCGATCCGGTGACAGCTCCGGAAGCGGCGCCTCCTGCGAAGAAGGCAACGAAGAAGGCCGTCGCGAAGAAGACTCCGGCCGCCAAGGCTCCGGCGAAGAAGGTGGCCGCGAAGAAGGCGGCCGTCAAGGCGACCTCGACGCAGGAGGTTCTCTTCCCGGCATCCACCGCGCAGCCACAGCCTGCGGCACAAGCGGAGCCAGCACCGCAACCACAGCCAACGCCGCAGCCGGAGCCAGCGCCGCAGCCGGCACCGCAACCGGAGCCGGCACCGCAACCGGAGCCAGCGCCGCAGCAGGCCGTCGAAGAGCCCACGCCGCGGCAGGCCGTCGAAGAGCCCGAGCCGCGGCTGGTCGAAGGGCGCGTCGAGGTCGCGGCGGCCGACCCGACCGACCTGGGCACTCCGGAGCCGGCGCCGCAGCCGAGGCCGGCGCGGGACGGGCGGGGGATCAACCCGGCGTACCTCCCCGAACTGCTCGCCCTCACCGCCGTCGCCAGGCTCGGGGAAGGCGCCCGGCAGCGGGTCGAGTGGTACGCCGTGAACTATCCGGGCGTCGACGGTGACGCGGTGTCCAGGGCGATCACCCGGGAGTTCGTGCGGCGGGCCAGGCGGCAGGGGTTCGCGGCGGGGGCGGCCGGGTCGTTGGGGCTGCTCGTCGAGGCGGCCGGGGTCAATTGGCTGCACGCGAAACTGGTCCTGCACCTCGCCGCCGCGCACGGGCACGATCCCCTCGACCGGGAGCGGGCCGCTGAGCTGCTCGTCCTTCAGCGGGTGTACGCCGAGGTCGAAACCGCCGAAGCGGCCCTCATGGCGGCGGAACAGGCGCAGCGCTCACGGCGGGCCGGGCCCGGGGTGGGTGTCGCCCGGCTGGCTGGCCCGCTGGGCCGGACTCTCGGCGGCGGGTTGCTCCAGGCCGCCGGCGTCAGGATCGCCCGGCGCGCGGTGCCGGGCATCGGACCGGTGCTCGGCGCGGTGGCCGCGGTCAGGTCGACCGAGGCGATCGCGATGCGTGCCACCCGCTACTACCGCCGCAAGTCCGGCCTCACCGCACCGAACCAGGCGCCGTAAAAGGCGCCGTAAAAGGCACCGTAAAAGGCACCGAAACAGGCACCGTCAGAGGCGCCGCGACAGGCACCGTAAATGGCGCCGCGGCCGGTGCCGGGCCGATGGCGACCGTCGTCCAGGCCCGGGCCGCGGTGCCGTCGCCGAACTCGACCATGCCCAGGTACCGCTTCGCCGGGTCGAGACCCTTCCACGCCACGTCGAAGCCGACGACCTGATCCGGCCGCACCGCGGCGACCGGCGGCGAGACGCTCAGGTTGCCGGCCGCCGTCCCCCCGACCAGGAACGTGTGCGCTTTGACCGGCTGGGCGTCGGCATCGGGCGGGGCGGCGAAGCGAACGACGTACACCTCGAACACCCCGGTGGACGTGAGCGCGATCTCCTCGTCGGCGGTGGTGCCGTCGCTGCGGCCCACGAGCTCGCCGTCCTGATAGGCATAGAGGTCGACGTCGGTGCCCGGGGCGACGTCGGCGGCGAACGTGGCCAGCCGCGCGACCTCGGCGCCGGACGGCACGGTGGTGCTGAACTTGAAGACGGCGGGGCCGGTGGCCGGCGCGGTGGGCACGAAGCCGGCGGTGCTCCCGGCGAGCTTCTGCTCGTTGACGATCGACGGGACGAGCCCGAAGACCTTGGTGGTGATGCTGCCGGTGTACCCGCCGGTGAGGTCGATCGTGGTGGTGCCGGCCGGGCCGGCGCCGGTGACCTCGCCCGGGCCGGCGAGCGCGACGGGCCGGGCGCCGATCGGGCTGCGCACCCGGTGCCCGCGCAGGTCGGTCCAGGTGAGGGAGCCGAAGGTCCAGGTGCGGTAGGCGGCGTCGGTGCGCGTGATGGTGACCGTGAACGTGGCGCTCTCGCCGGCGGCGACGCTCAGCGTGCTGGGCGTGACGGTGACGGCGAGGCCCTGGGGCGCGGTGACGGAGGCGACGTAGACGCTCGGCTGGCCGGCGACATTGGTGACGGTCCGGGTGACCGTCTGCGTCCCCGGCAGCGCGGCGACGGCGATCGAGGGGTAGTTGAGGTCGCTGGGGTCGGCGCTGCCGATGGTGGCGCACCAGTCGTTGACCAGCTGCAGCTGGCCGAGGCCGCAGGCGTAGCGGGCCCAGTCCTGGGGTCCGGACTCGTAGACGAGGCCGGGGTCGAAGGCGCGGGCGGGGGTGACGTGCCCCGAGCCGTAGTCGAGCGGGCCGGCGATCTTCCCGGCCCGCTGGATCATGCCGTCGGTGTTGTCGAACACGCTCGCCGTGGTCATGAGCGCCGAGCGGACCGCGGCCGGCGACCAGGCGGGGTGGGCGGCGCGGACCAGGGCGGCGATGCCGGCGATGTGCGGGCTGGACATGGAGGTGCCGGACTCGCCGTCGAACAGGTTGCCGTGGTGCCCGGCGGGGGAGACGCCGGCGACGATGTCGACGCCGGGTGCGGTGATGTCGGGCTTGATCAGGTCGCCGCCGCCGGCGAGGGCGGGCCCGGCGGAGGAGAACGCGGCCATCGCGGGGGCGCGGGCCACGACGTCCGACACGGCGGACAGGGCGGCGGTCGGGGCGGCGGTCTTCAGGTACGCCTTGATCGCGGCGCCGGCGACGTCGTCGACGTGCACGGTCGGGATGAGGTGGTAGTCGGCGTTGAGGGAGTTCTCGCTCGGGTTGTAGAGGATCATGCCGACACCGCCGGCGTCATGGACCGCGATGCTCTTGTCGGTGCGGGGGTTGACGCCCCGCTTGCAGAGCACGATCTTGCCCTTGACCTTGGCGGGGTCGAGGGCGCCGGGGTAGCAGAGCTCGACCTTGTCGGCCTCGGCGGTGGCCAGACCGGCGGTGACGGCGTCGACGAGCGGCGCGGACGGCACGGCGGGGCCCTGGCCGGCGCCGGCGTAGGTCGTGCCGTTGCCGAGGGTCACGGACTTGTCGGCGCCGCGGTCGTGGGAGCTGGCGGCGACGGTGGTCACCCAGGGTGCGTTGTGCGCGACGGTCGACGCGTCGGGGCCGCTGTTGCCGGCGGAGGTGGCGATGAAGACCCCGGCCGCGGCGGCGTTGTAGAAGGCCAGGTCGATCGGGTCGACGATGGTGTCCGGGCTGCCGGAGACGGAGTAGTTGATGACGTCGACACCGTCGCTGACCGCGTCGTCCACGGCGTCGAGCAGGTCGACGCTGCCACCGGACCCCTCGCCGTCCGACTGCCGCCACAGCGCCTTGTAGACGGCGATGCGGGCGGCGGGCGCCATGCCGGAGACGCTGCCGACGGGATCGCCGTTGATCACGGCGGGGATGTCGTGCAGGCCGGCGGCGGTGGTGGCGGTGTGAGTGCCGTGGCCGTCGTAGTCGCGGGGTGAGCGGAACTCCGACTCCCAGCCGCCGAAGCCGCTGGCGTCGTAGTACCGCGCGCCGATGACCTTGTTGTTGCAGGTGATCTTCTGCTGGGGGGTGCCGGTGCCCTCGTCGCACTTGTCGGCGCCGCCGGCGGTCCACTTCTTGTCGATGACGGCCTGGTCGGGGCGGGGTTCGGGCAGCGGGGCGAGGCTCGGGCTCTCCGGCCAGAAGCCGGTGTCGATGATGCCGACGATGACGCCCTCGCCGGCGTGGGCCGGGTCGCCGAACTGCCGGTTCCAGGCGCCGGTCTCGCCGGCCAGGCCCAGGAAGTCGGGGGTGGAGATGGTGTCCAGGGTGTGCCGTTCGTTCTTCCAGACGCGGCGCACGCCGGGGGTCTGCTCGACCCGGGCCTTCTGCGCCGGGGTCAGGGCGGCAGCGAAGCCGTTGAAGGCCGACTCGTACACGGCGGCGGTCCTGGTGATGCCGGTGCGCCGCAGGACGGCCGAGCGGTCGGCGCGGATCCGGCCGCGGGCACTCTCCTGCCGGCCGGCCGGATCACCCGCCAGCTGGACGATGTAGAGCGAGGTGTCCGCCTCGGCCTGGGCCGCGACCGGCATCGCGAAGACGGATGAGGCGACAAGGGTGACGGCGAGAAGGATTCGGCCCACAGAGATCAGACTAATTGTGGCGATTTGCCCTATCTCAGGAACGCCAAATGATCCTTGAGCAGGGCGTACCCCACGAAGGAGACGATGTCGAGGATCGTGTGCGCGACGATCAGCGGCATGACCCGCTTCGTGCGCTGGTAGAACCAGCCGAAGATCAGGCCCATGACGAAGTTGCCGATGAACCCGCCGAAGCCCTGGTAGAGGTGGTACGACCCGCGGATCACCGCGCTGGTGACGATCGCCGGCCACCAGCCCCAGTCCAGGTCGCGCAGGCGGGTCAGCAGGTAGGCGATCATGACGACCTCTTCGAGGACGCCGTTCTGCAGCGCGGCGAGGATCAGCACCGGCACCGACCACCAGTGCGTGCCGAGCGCCTCCGGCACGATCTGCGCGCTGATGCCGAGCTCCTGGGCGGCCCAGACGAGCCCGAGCCCGGGCAGGCCGATCAGGGCGGCGAGGCCCGTGCCCCAGCCCAGGTCGGACCCCGGACGCACGCCGAACCGCCAGTCGTGGTGGTCGCGGCGCAGCAGGTACACCGCCAGCAGCGGCGCCACGAAGCCCAGCCCGGTGTACACCAGCTGGTAGGACAGGTCGAGCCACGGCCGGTCCGGCGTGATCGACGGGTTGAGCGTCGCGGTCTGCTCCGACAGCGGCTTGACGTAGGTGAGCCGGTCGATGATCGCCAGGATCGACAGGATCGCGGACCTGCCGAGGGACACACCGAGCAGCAGAAGCACCTCGACCCGGACGGCCCGCTTGTCGATCACGTCGAAACTGTAGTGCGGCAGGGGCGCCGCCCGCACGAACGGCGCCCCTGCCGTATCACGAGTCCCCGAAGGCGTCGTACTTGATGCGAATTGCGGGGACCTGCATCTCCGCGAGAGTGCGCAGGGTCGAACGCACCATCTGCGGCGAGCCGGAGACGAAGAAATCGTGGTCGTTCCACGGGCCGTAGCGGGCGACCACGTCGGAGATCTTGCCGTGCTCCCCGGGGAACTCGGGGTCGTCGCTGGTGGCGGCCACGACCGAGAGCCACGGGTAGCGGGCGGCGAGCCGGTTGAGGCAGGCCAGGTCGTACAGGTCCTCGCGGTCCTTGGCGCCGAAGAAGACGTGCACCCAGCGGGTCCGGTTGGCCCGGGTCATCTCCTCGATCAGGGCCTTGATCGGGGCGAGTCCGGTACCACCGGCGACGCAGACGATGTCGCGGGTCGAGCGCCGGTCCATGACCATCGAGCCCATCGGCGCGCCGAGGCGGATCATGTCGCCCGGCTGGACCCGCCGGACCAGGGCCGAGGAGACCCAGCCGGCGCCGACGGCGCGGACATGGAAGTCGATCGAACCGTCCTTGCGGGGCGCGTTCGCCGCGGAGTACACGCGCCACAGCCGCGGCTGGTACTTGCACTCGACGCTGATGTACTGCCCGGCGCGGTACTCCAGCGGCTGCAGGGGGCGGCAGGTGAGCACGGCGACGTCGTGGCTGCGCCGCTCGTGATACAGCACCTCGGCGTGCCAGTACGGCGGGTTGGTCGAGTCGGCGTCCGCACCCTCGATCATCTTGGCCGCGATCACCGCGTAGGCGTCGCGCCAGGCCTGGTCGAACTCGACGGTCCACTCGTCGCCGGCGAACGTGCGCAGGGCCTCCATCAGCGCGCCGCCGACGTCGTCGTAGTGTTCGGGCTGCACGTGGAACTTTCGGTGGTCCCGGCCGAGGGACTGCAGGTATTCGGCGAACGTGTCGGGGTCGTCGACGGTCTGCACGGCGGTGACGATCGCGCCGAGGAGCCGGGAGCGCTGCACGTCCATCTGGACCGGGAAGAGGTCCCTCAGCTGCGGATTGTTCAGGAACATACGCGCGTAGAAGTAGCTGGCGAGTTTGTCCTGCTGCTCCTCGACGAGGGTCCAACTCTCCTTCAGTAATCGCGACAGATTGCTCATCGGTGCCCTTCGCGGTCAAACGTAGGTGCCGTAGGAGAGCCAGCCTCGTCACCAGGGAAGACCACGCATCGCACTGACTGTGCGACGTCTCGTGTTCGCCGGTTGTTTTCCGCTCGACGCGCCGCTCGTGGGCGCTGGACAGGGGCCGTACGGCTGTGTCGCACTGACTGTCCGGCCGTCCCACCGGCCCGGTGTTTGGCTGACCTCAGGCGTTATGTCTCCCGGAGGTGCACCGTGCCGACACTGTCCGACCACGAGGTCCAAACCGAGCTCGACGACCGGATGCAGAACTTCGTCCGGCGTCAGGAGATGCTGTTCGTGGCGACCGGCGAGCCGGACGACGGCCACGACTGCACGTTCGTGACCGGCGGCGCCGGCTTCGTGCGGGTCCTGTCGGTGAACCGGCTGGCGTGGCCGGAGTTCGACGAGGCGGGCCTGTCCGACGCGATCTCCGACATCGACCGCGACCCGCGGGTCAGCCTGCTCTTCGTCGACTTCGCCCGCGGCGCGATCGGCCTGCACGTCGACGGCAAGGCGAAGGTCCTCGACGACGACGCGATGCGCCGCGCCTACCGCGCCCTCAACCTCGACCCGACCCTGGACCTGGTCGCGGACCGTCGCCCGGCCCGCTGGATCACCGTCTACGTCGAGTCGGCCTACATCTCCGCCGCCGGCGAGCTCTGACCGTCAGGCGTAACGCCAGGGCTTGCCCGTCTGGCGGTACTCCGTCGTCGGTACCAGCGGCGCGTCGTGCTCCATCCGGTCCAGGTAGAGGCGCCCGTCCAGGTGGTCGATCTCGTGCGCCACCAGGCGGGCCAGGGCGCGCTCATAGACCGTCGTGATCGTCGTGCCGTCGAGGAGCTCGCTCTGCACGGTGATCTCCAGCGGGCGCCGCACCAGGCCGCGCACGTCGAAGAACGACAGGCAGCCCTCGAACTGCTCGTCCGCGTCGCCTGACTCGGCCACGACCATCGGGTTGATCAGCACGATCTGCTCCGCGTCAGGCTCCGCGGAGCGGATGACCGCCACCGCCAGCCCCGCACCGAGCTGTGGGGCGGCGAGCCCCACGCCCTTCACGAAAGGGTGCAACGCCTCGATCCGGTCCAGCGCCGTGGACAGCTGGTCGATGACGTCCTCGGCCCGCGCCGACTCCCCGGGCAGGTCGAAGCGGCGCACCGGCCGGTCGAGGCCGGCGTCGCCGCGTTGGATCACGCCGGCCGCGCGCATCGCGTCACTCGAGGCCGGCTGCACGAAAGGGGGCTCCTCCCAGTCGTCCGGCTGTTCCACCGCCCCCTCGGGCCGGGTGCCCCGGAAGCGCCATTCCAGGCGGTACCGGTCGTGCAGGGTCGCCTGCTCGGTGTGCCACGAGAAGACGGCCCGCCCGTCGACGGACAGCTCCTGGGTGATCGGGGTGCGCAGCGGCACCTCCTCCGCCGACAGCGAGGTCTGCACGCCCCAGACGACCGGCCGCATCCGGGCCGGGAACTCGACCTCGATGGTGAGCTGCCGGGTGGGGAGGCGGACGGTGCGCTGGAACCAGTGGCCCCACTTCTCGACGCTGATGTGCCACGAGTACGCGATGGTGGTCCGCTGGCCCGGGTACAGGGGGAAGCGGCCCTGCGCGTTCTCGAACAGCAGCCACGCCTCCTTGAGCGCGTCCCGGTCGGTCTTGGACCGCCAGTCCATGGGCTCACCGGCGCACGACGCGACCATCGCCAGCTCGTCCCACGACATGGGGTGGTCGCGGTGATGGCGGTTGGAGCGCGCGGGATCGTCCGGGTAGCGGTCCACGGAGATCCGCACCAGGTAGCGCGTGACCGGCTCGGTGCCGGCGTTGTAGAGCGCACGGCGGACCGTGCACCGGTATTTGCCGTCGACATAGGACAGCCGGGCGGTCTCCCGCTCGACGACCAGTCCCGTGCCGGGCGGCAGCCACTGATCGGGCACCGGCGGGTCGCGGCCGGGCAGCCCGACGCGGCTGCGGGCGGTCGCGCGCAGCTCGTCGTATTCCTTGTATCGCTGCCAGATGGCGCCGCCGCTCTGCAGGATGGCCTCGGCGCGCCGGGCGAAGTCCTCGGTGGGGCGGTGACGGCGGGCCTCGACGTGGCTCACGTAGGAGGCGTCGAACCCCATCGCGGCGGCCAACTGCTTCTTGGACATGTTGCGATCGATGCGCCACCGCGCGAACTCCGCGACGAACGCCTCTGACGCCCGCTGCACGGGAGAGTCGCTCGTGGTCATGTCCGGCCCAGCCCGCAGGGAGACGGCCCCTGCCCGTTCAGTGTCCCTGGGGCGACCAGTCGAACAGGTCAAGCGGTCAATTTGCCGACAAAAGGGTTGACAACACCACTTCATCGGCGTTGATCAACGTTCCTGGATCAGCAACACGCTTGTACAAAGTCACACAAAGTTACGACAGATCCTGGACAATCGAGGAGTGGTTAGGCTTACCTAATCGCTGTATCGTGGGCGCTTGGCACGCACGTCTGGGGGTATCGACCGGTGGTGAGCACCGCACACACGGAGTTGACGAGCGCCGCGACGCGGCGCCCTCGCCGTGTGTCCCCCCACCGGATCGGCGACCCAACGTGACCGCGCTCATCAGCCACGCGACCGTCAACCCGCTTGCGCCGGTGATCGCGTCGCTCGCGCGGATGGGCATCAGGCACGGAAAAGAATCACTCCAGGGGCTGTCGACCGGCCTGGTCACCCACACCCCCGGCTGGCACAGCGCAGGTGAGCTGCTGACCGCGGAGGGTGTCCGCGAGTGGCTCGACGCCGCCGCCGGGCGCTGGAGCGCCCAGCCGCACGCGGCCGCCGCCCTGGCCTGGAAGTGCTATTCCTACTGGCTCGCCCTACCCGCCGTGATCGGGTTCGCGACCTCGCGGCGGGTGCCGCTGATGACCCCCGACCACGTGCTGGTCCGCTTCAGCGACCGGCAGCCCTTCCTGACCCTCGCGCTGCGCCAGCCGGTCACCGCGGTCCTTGCGACCGACCCGATCGTCGCCTCCGAGACCGCCGGCCTGCTCATCGTCGAGGACGAGGACGAGCTGCTGGGCGTCATGCGGCGCTCGCTCGTCGACGCGCACCTGGACCCGATGCTCGACGAGGTGCGCAAGCAGGCCCGCCTCAGCCGGCGGACGCTGTGGGGCTCGGTCGCCTCCGGCGTCTCCTACGCGATGTCCCGCGGCTTCGTCGCGCCGCCCGCGGAGGTCCTGGACACCACGCACCGCGTGCTGGCCGCGCTCGGCGCCGACGACCTCGTCGACCTGTCCGTGCGGGCCGAGGGCGGCCTGGACATCAAGCGGCGCACCTGCTGCCTGGCCTTCACGCTGCCGACCCCGAAGGTCTGCACCAGCTGCTGCATCCGCCAGTAGGCCGTCGAAACATCATTTCCGGGCCCGCTGGGTAAGTTGGTTGGCATCAACGACAGCGTCTCGACCAAGCACACCGGGCACGTCCGCCTGGGCGACCACCTGTGCCTGCCGTTCGCGAGCGATCTCGAGCAGCGCGAGGTGGTGTCGGCGTACATCGCCGACGGCCTGATCCGTGGCGAGCGGGTGCTCTACTACTCCGACAAGACCGCGCCCGGCGCCATCGACGCGTGGCTCGACCCGCGCGGCGTCGACGGCGCCCTCGCGATGGCCCGCGGCCAGCTCGAGGTGCGTCCGGCGGCGGACGACCACTTCGACCCCGACGCGCTCGTCGACGGCATCAGGCACGCGGTCCGCGACGCCCGCGCCGCCGGCTTCCAGGGCCTTCGCCTCACCGGCGAGATGAGCTGGGCACTGCGCAGCCTGCCCGACACCGTCCGCCTGCACGAATACGAGTCCGGGGTCGCCTCGACCATCACCGGTTCCGACGATCTCGCGGCGATCTGCCAATACGACGAACGCCTTTTCGACAAGGCGGACTTCACCGGTCTCGTGGCCCGGCATCCGGGCGTGGTGCACGTCGACCCGCTGCACGACGACCGGCGGCTACGCATCGTGCCCACGTTTTCGCCCCGCGGCCTGCGCATCTGCGGCACCATCGACGAGCTGACCGCCGGCGCCTTCGCCGAGGCCCTCGCCCACGCCGCGCAATGGCCCGAGCGGATCATCGTCATCGACCTCGCCGAGCTGCTGTTCATCGACGTCGCCGGCATCCGCGCTCTCGTCCGCGCCGCCGAGGCCCTCGCGCCGGACCGGACGCTGCAGGTGCGGCACCTCGCCCCGACCCTGCGCAACGTGCTGCGGATCGTCGGCTGGGACACCACGCCGGGCCTGACCATCGGTGAGACGGGGGTGCCGGCACCGTGACCCTGATCCACCAGGCGCTGCTGTTCGACTCGCCTGAGCAGTTCCTCGCCACGGCCGTCCCCTTCATCACCGAAGGCGTGCACCGCGGCGACACGGTCCTCGCCGTGACCTCCAGCGACAACACCCGCCGCCTGCGCGAACAGCTCAACGGCGCGGAAGACCAGGTCACGTTCCTCGAGCCGGCCGGCTGGTTCGACTCCCCGGGCCGCACCCTCGACGCCCACCACCGTCGCATCGACGCCCTCGCCTCCGACAGCGCCTTCCTGCGGGTCATCGGCGAGCCCGTCTGGGCCGGCCGCGACGACCTCGAGACCTCCGAATGGGGCCGGTACGAGTCGATCGTCAACGTCGCGCTCGCCGACTCCCGCGCCTGGGTCATGTGCGGCTACGACAGCAGCGCCCTGGCCGACACCATCGTCGCGGACGCCCGCCGCACCCACCCCCGGCTGGCCGTCGGCACCGCCAGCGAGATCAGCGCCGACTTCACCGAACCGGCGTCGTACTACGCCTCCCGCGACACCCCGCTCACGCCCTACCCTGCGACCGGCGTCGAATGGATCCCCATCCACCCCGACCTGGCGCCCGTGCGGCAGTTCGTCGCCGAGCACGCCCCGCGCCTCGGCGTCGACGTGGATCGGGTCGACGACTACATCCTCGCCGTCAACGAGATCGCCACCAACGTCCTGCGCCACGGCGGCGGCAAGGGCGAGGCCCGCATGTGGGCCACAGACCGCCGGGTCGTCTGCGAGATCACCGACACGGGCACCGCCACCGGCAACTTCCTGGGCTTCCTGCGCGCCGACCCGCACTCCGAGCGGGGCCACGGCCTGTGGATCGCCCGCCAGATCTGCGACCTGCTGGAGATGCGCACCGGCCCGTCGGGCACGACCGTCCGGCTGCACCTCCGCCGTGTCGTCTAGGGTTTTCAGGGCCTTTCGGGCTTTTCTAGGGGCGGTGTCCCGCGCGGACACCGCCCCCGTTCTTACGTTTCGTCCCGCGAACTACCCCCAGCGCACGGGACTGCTACCGCGTGGGGACCGCATTGATCGGCCACCACCTCCCCCCTCGGTTGACGCCTAGTTACCTTTGCATTACGCAAGATGCGTTCACCATCAGCAGACCGGCGTACCCCATTTGGATGGACACCATGACCGCCGCCTTCTTCGCCGACGAGGGTCCACCCGAGGCAGAGTTCCACCCCGGCATCGCCCGGCGCATGGCCCACAAGACGGTCGCCGCCGGCGCCCTGATCAGGGATCCGTCGGACCGGATCCTCTTCGTGGTGCCCAACTACAAGCCCTACCTCGACCTGCCCGGCGGCATCGTCGAGACCGGCGAACCCCCGTCCGCCGCCTGTCGCCGCGAGGTCCTCGAGGAGCTCGGCCTCGACCTGCCGACCGGCCGCCTCCTAGTGGTGGACTGGACCCCGGGCCGCGGCCCCTGGAGCGACCAGGTCCAGTTCGTCTTCGACGGCGGCGTCCTCGACCCGTCGGCCGCCGTCCGCCCCGCCGCCGACGAGCTCACCGGCATCCAGTGGTCCGACCTGAGCAACGCCCCGATCCGCGCATCCCTGCACCGCCGGCTCTCGTTGGCATTGACGGCACTCACCACCGGCGCCCCGATCCACGCCGAGATGGGCCACCGCTACTGCTGACCACCACCCGCCTTACTCAACGCTCCGTGACTACCTACTCGCCTCCGAACGGGGGAAACCGGACGGCTCCGCACCCCTGCTGACCAGCGCAGGAGCACGACCGTTCGCATGCTGACGACCCAGCGTCCCACCGCGCACACTCTGTGGCGTGACACGGTTCATTGAGGAAGCAGCATGATCGGCCATGCGCCCCGCCACCGGGAGCCTGGCCCCACCGCCAAGATGCTGCGCAAGGTGCGCTGGCTCCGGGTGACGCACCCACGCCCGTCGACAACGATCACCCTGGACCTGGACCGCGCCTGCCTGTTCGCCGCGAACAGCTCGTAGCCCGCGCGGCTCCCCCGGTCGATGTCGACTGTCGTGCTCCACACCCACCACCAAATAGATTGCTTACCCCGCGGGAGGCGGCTCCGGTGCGACGGAGCCACCTCCCGCCCACATAGGCGAATCCGGATGGCGGGCCGGGTCGGCGAAGCCTAGTGTCCGTGGCGTGGCTGATGACGACGAATGGGCAGTCGAAAAGCTGAACGTCGAACGAAGCAGCCATTCCGTGGCGGAGCTCCGCGAATGGTACGAAGCGGGAACGTTGCTGCTCAGTCCGGACTTCCGACGGGCGGATGCCTGGGCAACGCCGGCCAGGACATTGCTGATCGACACCATGCTCCGCGGTTTCCCGATCCCGCCGCTGCACATCAGAAGCAAGCTGGTGCCGGGCACCGGACCCGTCCGTGAGGTGGTCGACGGGCAGCAGCGACTCGCCGCCGTCTTCCAGTTCCTGGAGGACCGGCTACAGCTGCCCACCACCCGCGACACCGCCGACGCGCCGCTTCCGCCCTGGGCGGGGCTGCACTTCTCGCACCTTTCGCAGACCCTGCAGGACAGGGTGACGCGCTATTCGTTCGGCTGCGAGGTGTATCGGGAGAACATCGCCGACGCGCTGCTCCACGAGATCTTCGCGCGGATCAACCTGCACGGCACCGCGTTGAGCGACCAGGAGCTGCGCAACGGCAGGTTCTTCGGCGAATTCAAGCAGTCCGTCCACAGCTTGGCGAAGGAGTACAACCCGTTCTGGCTCGCGGCGTCCCTGTTCACCCAGCAGGAGATCGCCCACCTGATGCACAACCACCTCGTATCCGAGGCGATCATCCTGCAGATCTCGGGCATGCAGGACAACGGCATGATCGACTCGTATTACGCCGAGTACGACGATTCCTGGCCCGACCGCGCGGAACACGAAACCCGATTCCGGGCGACGATGGAGGAGATCAGAGCCGCCGCGGGCAGGTCGTTGCGGCAGTCGGCCTTCAACCGGGTTCCACGCTTCTCCACGCTCTATGCGGTCGTCCATCACCGGTTGTACGGCATCCCGGACCACCTGGGCGGGCTCCCTGCAACGCCGCGCCTTCCGCTCTCCGCGGAGCGATCGAGATCATTGCGGAGCGCGATGGACGTGCTGTCCACGGACCAGGGCGCGGCCGACGTGGGTTCGCGGCTCGACCGGTTCTCCACGCTGTGGCGGCTCGCCGGGTTGTCGGAAGCGTGAGAGCCATTTCGTCGAGCACGGCGTTCGCGCCGGCTCTTGCCGAGATCCTCGAACAGGCCACGCACGCACACCACAGCGAACCGTCCGCGGCGTGCGGCGGCTGCCTCCTGGCGGCCGAGGGGGCATTGGTGGCGGCCATGCGGCGATGGGAGTGGTTCGTCAAGGAACTCCTGATCGACCTCATGACCGGCGCGCAGACCACGCACCCGAACGGGCCGCACAGCACGAGCAACTTCCCCCAGCCGAACCGGCTGGACGCACGCCGGCAACTGCTGCGGACCAGGTATTCCGCGCACACCTCGTCGATCACGCTGAAACGCCAACCGGCGCAGTACCTGCTCCTGCACAGCCCGACGATGGTCGCGGCGACGGCCGCCTACTGGTTGCGCGACAGCTCCGTGGAGGCCGTCTTCCGGGGTTGTTCGCAGGACATCGAACGCCTCCTGCAGCTGCGGCACGGCCTCGCCCACGGCACACCCCAGTCCCAGAAACAGAGCCGCGACGCGATGATGGCCCTGGACCCGTTGACCACGTTCTCGTCCATGGGCGAGTTCCTGCTGGCGCCCAGCACGGTCGCGCCCACGTCGTGGCTCGAGTTCCTACTGGATTCGCTGGTGCAGTGGAGCGTCGAGCTGTCGCCGTAGCCGCTTCAGGCAGCATGCACTGATCGATATCGCCCAGTCGGCCGAGCCGATCCGCCGAAGGGTGTGGCTTCATCGGCTAACTGCCAGAGTTTGTTCGGAACGGCCGCTTGTCGTTGCGGGGGCGCAGGCGGCACCAGAAAGATGGTCGCCGAAGCGATGGAGGTTGCGGTGCGATCCACCCGGCCCGGACCGTTCGGTGGTGACTGTGCCGGGATCGACGGCGTTAAGGCCTCTGTTGCGGGCCTCCGGTGTCAATGCCGACGACGCGGTCACCTATGGCGAGACGCATCGCTACTCGACGTTCGGTGCGTTGATTCTCTTTACCACCGCGATGTCGGCGGCCTCCGCGGGCCTGGCCGTCTCGATCGCCACCGACCTGCCGACAGGTGCCGTCGTCGCGATCGCCGCGGGGTGGGGCTTCGGCATCTTCCATCTCGACCGGTGGCTGGTGTCGACGCCGATCCCTCGCTCGGACTGGCGGCGCCGCGTCTGGTTGCTGCTGTCCAGGCTGGTCATCGCGGTGCCGATGGGCCTGCTGGTGGCATGGTTCGCAATGCTGGGTCTGGCCGCGAAGGAGATCGAGCAGCAGCTGGACGCGGATCGCATCGCGGCCCGCGAGCAGGTGTCCGTCCAGCTCCGTGACGACTCGGACCTGGCCCGGCAGCGTGCCACGCTGGTGGCCGAGAAACAGCAGCTCGCCGACGCGCTGACAGCGGCCGAGGCAAAGATCCCCCGCTGCAGCAGGCGTTCGAGGACGAGTGCACCGGAGCCGGCGGAACGAAGACCAAGGGGTGCGGGCCGATCGCCCAGCGCAAGCTTCGTGAGGTCGAAGCGGCGCAACGCAACCGCGACTCGGCGAGAAGCACCCTCGAAACTCGAGGCGCGGCGATCGACATTGTCTGAGTGGACACGGAGGCGGAGGAACCTGTGATCGTTCAGTGGGGCATCAAGGGGCTCATGCTGCCGGACGACGATGCCGCCCTGCAGATCATCGACCGGCGGCAAGGGTTGGTGAGCAACTGGATGCGAAACGAGAAGGACGGCCTGATCCGCGTCTCCGACATCCCGGGAAAACTCACCCCCGAGAATCTCGACCTGCACGTCAACCATTTCGACGAGCCCGACCCGGTGACCGGGCGACCGGTCGCCGAGGTGACGCCGTTCATCTCGATCGCCTGTGGCGTCGTCAGCCGCGTTGAGGCGAGCAAGACCAACGACGTGATCAGCGCGTTCGGCATCGCACAGAAGTTCGCCACCGACTCCGCGACCCTCCCCTTCGGCTACCTCTACTGGTGCTGGGTGCTGGTCAGCCCGCGGCCGGCCGTCGAGATCGAGTCGGTCGCGGAGGAGGTCCGCGACCTCAACAGCTACCGGTCGTATTCGAAGTTCCAGCCGGAGGGCGAGGTGGTCGCCAAGGTCGTCGTGCCGTCCAACCAGATCCACCGATGCGAGAAGTGGACGTGGAGTCGCCGCGACAAGATGTACAAGCGCGAGTGGAAGCACCTGAACCCGGCCTTCGTCGAGCCTGAACGCTTGAGCAACGTGCGCGAGGTGATCTGACGTGTCGGCGCGCCACCCCGCCGCGCTCGGCCTGACGGCCGACCGGATCGACACCACGGTGACCTTCTGGGAGTCCTACGCCCGGCTGGCGCTGTCCGGCGAGATCCGGGGCAACCGCTCCGATCTCGACGAGCTCGAGGCGGCCTCGGCGCTGCGGCGGGCCGGTCAGTGGGCGATGATCACCGACGCGGCTCGAGCCACGAACCTGCTGACGCGCTCCGGCACCCTGTGGCATCGGCACGGCCACGGATTCGGGACGTTCCTCCTCGCCACCTACGCACCGACCGAACTGTCCCGCACCCAGATGAGCGAGCGGGTCGCGCAACTGCTGCGCGTGCTCGACCGAGGTCCGGCGGCGACGGGAGTCCAGCAGGATGCGGCCGTCCCTGACGCGCTGCAGTACCCCCAACAGCAGGCCTACCTGCTCATGGCCGCCGCCGCCGACCCGCGCCTGGGCGACGGCCAGCGTGCGGAGCTGGTCGCGGTGGCATCCGAGGCCTGGCAACGGGGCGGCACGGCGCCGATCGGTGCGCTCGGCGTCCCGCTGCGGCTCTACTGGACCGCGGCGCTCAGCCTGCTCCAGCGCGACCGCGACGCCGCGGCGCAGGCCCTGAGCAGGAGCTTCGGCAGCCTCGCCACGGCGTACAACGAGGCGATCGAGTCGGCCATGGCGAACACGTACCTCTGGCAGCACACGACGTCGGAGGTCGATGTCGGCAACGTCGATCTGGTCGGGCTCACTGTCATCACCGCCAGGCAGCACGGCACCGCGTTCACCCGCGAGGTGGTCCGTGGCACGGCCTTCGTGGAGAGCCCGATCAGCCGGGCCTGCTTCGAGATCGCCACGGAGATGGCCGACGTCGTCGACGACCGCCCACGCGAACGCTGGAGCACGGACATCGCGCATCGTTCCGATGATGGCGGCGACGGCGATGAGTCGCTGTGGCGCCCCGAACGATGACGTGGTCAGGGAAGTGACGCCGGGATGAGCACGTCGAGGTGATCCTCCACGTCCAGACCGTAGGCGGCCGCGATCAGCCCGAGGCTGGATCCCGCGGTCTCCCTGAGCGCCCGCAGGGCGACCAGCGCCGTCATCGGCAGCAACCGGAAGTCGTAACTGTCGGGCACGACCTGCCGGATCCGTGCCGCTTCGGCGGCGTCGACCTGCGCCGCGGTGAGGAAGTCGCGGCAGTCGGCGGTGATCGCCTTCAGCGGAACGCTGAGTTCCTCCGCGAGGGGCGCGGACTCCAGCAGCTTGTTGAGGAAGTCCCGAATCTCAAGGACCGAGGCGATCAGGTGGTCCGAGGTCTCCCGGTCCGGCGATTCGTACAGTGCGCGCCGGTTCTCGAGGAAGACGATGACCTTTCGGGCCGCCTCCCGATCCGCTGCTGAAGGGGAGAAGTTCTTGCGGTAGACGGCGGTGCCATTACCGTCGAGACGGGAAACGATGTCGGGAAATCGCATGGCGCTGCACCTCACTGCATCAACGCGAACAGACCGATCACCACGCCCGCGACGCCGAGCGCGACCGCCGTGGCGGCGAGCCGCGCCGGATCTGCCCACCAGGCGCGTCGCCGGATCACCCGGGTGGGAATCTTCCGATCGACCCTGCGCCAGTTCAGCCCGGCCGAGTCGGTGAACGTCACTTCGAGCTTCAGGTCGTGAATCGGGGTGTCCTGACTGAACTGCGGCGGGGGATCGAGGGTGAGGATTTCCTCCGGCTCGTCACCACCACGAATGACGTCAATGACGGTATCGCCTGTCGATGGCTCCGCCGCTACCGGAGCGACGACTTTCACCGACACGTCGAAGATGGGCGCCGCACTGTAGTTGAACACCGTCCACTTGACGCTCTGCAGGTGGTCATTCGGCGCGTGGTAACGGGTCACCCGGCTGAATATCAGGCGGGCCTGCGCGGCGGCGGTATCGGCGCGTTCCCGGCGATTTCTCCACAACTCGAAACACAGCAGTCCGCCGGCGGCGAGAAAGGCGAGGACGCTGGCCCAGCCCTGCATCCAGTCCGTGACCTTCGGAAGCTCAGCGGCAAGCACGGCACACAGATTACGGAGCACCGGCCGTCAGGAGTGCACGCGCCGCGTGGGCGAGTCGCTCGTCGTGCGGGCGGCCCAGCTCCCGCGCGAGTGCGACGATCCGATCGAGCAGGGCGAGGGCCTCGTCCGGGCGGCCCGCCACCCGGCAGGTCTCGGCGTACGCGTGCAGGCAGTCGATCTCCAGCTGCACCTCGGCGAGGGGCTCCAGCAGCTCGAACGCCCGCCGGTGGTGCTCCAGGGCCTCCTCGGGCGAGCCCATGACCCGCAGCGCGACACCCAGCGCGTTGTGGCACCACGCCTGGTTGTGCTGCAGGTTGTGCTCCTCGGACAGCCGTAGCGCCTCGCGCAGCGTCCGCAGTGACTCGGCCCGGTCGTCGGGTGCCAGGGCCAGGCCGAGGGTGACCAGGCCGGTGACCTGGGCGGGGCCGCCGGCGAGGGCGACCGACGCGCGGGCCAGCTCGACCGCCTCGGCGCGCTGCCCGAGGTGCAGCGTCACCCAGCCGTCGAACGCCAGGGCCTGCGACTGCCCCCCGGGGCGGCCGAGCCGCTCGAACAGTGCGCGGGCCCGGCGCAGCTGCGTCTGCGCCCCTTCCAGGTCGCCGAGGTCGCGGCGTACCAGACCGATCCGCAGCGCCAGCCCGGCCTTCAGGTCGTCGTCGGCCTTCTCAGCCTCGGCCGCCTCATATGCGGCGAGGGCCTCGGTGAGGCGGCCGGCGGCGGCGCGGGCGAAGCCGAGATCGGCCAGCAGCGCCGCGTGCTCCTGGTGCCGGCCGAGCCGGGCCGCGGCGCCGGCGGCGGCCTCGAGCAGGCGGGTCTGGTCGTCGGTGCCGCGGTGCCGGAAGAACCAGACCCGCATCGCCTGCGGCAGCTCGGCCACCACCTCGTCCTCGCCGAGCCGCACGGCGGCGTCGAAGGAGGCGACCAGATTCTCGTACTCGAGGTCGAACCAGGCCATCGCCGCCGCCGGGTCGCCGGCCGCGGGCTGCGGGCGGTGCGGCGACGGCAGTGTCCGGTCGTGCGCGACGGCCTGCGCCAGGTAGTGCCGCACGACCCGGCGCAGCGCGGCGTCGGCCTGCGGCTCCTCGTCGGCGGCGAGGTCGGCCGCGTACTGCCGGAGCAGGTCGTGCATCCGGTACCGGCCGGGCGACAGCTCCCGCAGCAGGTGGGCGTCGACCAGCTCCTCCAGCACCGCGCCGAGCCGGTCGGCCGGCAGGTCGGCGAGCGCGCCCGCGACGGCGTCGTCGAAGTCGGCGCCCGGCAGGACGCCGAGCAGCCGGAACATGCGCCGCTGGCCCGGGTCGAGCTGGTGCAGCGACATGCCGAACACCGCGTCGAAGCGGCCGGACGTGTCGCGCAGCCGCTCCGCGAGGACCGCCACGGTCCAGCCCGGGCGGTGGCGCAGGCGCGCGCCGGCCATCCGCAGCGCCAGGGGGAGCCCGCCGCATTGCTGCAGCACCTGCGCGATCGCCTGGTCGTCGGTGGCCCGCAGGCCCGCCGCGCGGCCGAACAGGTCGGTCGCGTCGCCGGCCGCGAAGGGCTCCACCGACACCGGCGGCACGCCGTCCAGGCTGACCAGGCGGTTGCGGCTGGTGACCAGGACCGCGGACTTGCCCGCGCCGGGCAGCAGCGGGCGCACCTGCGCCGCGTCCACGGCGTTGTCGAGCACGACGAGGGCCCGCCGGCGGGACAGCTCCGAGCGCCACAGCGCCGCACGCTCGGCGGCACCGGCCGGGGGATGCGTGATGTCCAGCGCGGCCAGCAGCCGGCCCAGCGCCGCCGGCGGCTCGAGGGGCTCCTGGCCCGGGGTGAAGCCGTGCAGGTCGAGGTAGAGGCCGCCGTCCGGAAACGCCGGTGCGAGCCGGTGCGCGACGTGCACGGCCAGGCTGGTCTTGCCCACGCCCGCCATGCCGTCGATCGCGACCGCGCCGGCGGTGCGCAGCAGCTCCTCGACCAGCGCGGACTCCGCCTCCCGCCCGGTGAAGTCGAACAGGTCGGCCGGCAGGTCGTTGCGGCGCGGCGGGGGAGCGGCGCCGGCCTTGGAGGCCTCCGCCCACACGGCGCGCAGCGGCCGGGGGTCGCGGCCGACGACCCGGCACAGCGCCACGACGGCGTCCCACGGCGGCACGAGCCGGCCGGTCAGGTACCGCGACAGCGACGAGCTGCTCAGGCCCGCCTGGACGGCGAGCGCCCGGAGGCTGAGTCCGCTCAGCTCCTTGATCCGAGCGAGCTGAGCCACCAGGTGCTCCTGAGGGCTGGACACGTGCAACACCGTACCCGTCCCGCCCCACGGCACCGGATCGCTGTCGCGTCTGCGCAGGTCAGGCGCGTTTCGGGTGTCCCACAGTGTCCCACGGCCCACGCGGTGCGGGGCGCCCCGATGCTCCGATGACTCCTGTCACCGGAACTTGTCACCGGAACTTGTGAAGGAGGAGCGATGCCGACCGAACGGATGCCGAATCCGGCGATGCTGATCCCGGAGGCGATGGACGCCCTGATGGCCGTCAACCGGGCCGTCGCCGGCGCCGGCGTGGACGGCAGGCTGCTGGCGCTGACCCACCTGCGTGCCTCCCAGATCAACGGCTGCGGCCCGTGTGTGGCCGGCGGCGCCGGTCAGGCCCGCCGCAGCGGCGCGACCGCGGAGCAGGTGGACGCCGTCGCCGCGTGGCGAGAGACGCCCTGGTTCAGCGACGAGGAGCGGGCCGCCCTCGCCCTGACCGAGGCCGTGACCCGCCTCGCCGACCGGGCCGACCCCGTCCCGGATCAGGTGTGGGACCTGGCCGCCAAGCACTTCGACCAGAAGGAACTGGCCGCGCTGCTGCTCAACATCGCGATGACCAACACCTTCAACCGGCTCAACGCACCGACCCGCCAGCAGGCCGGGTCCTGGTAGCCCGCTTCCGCTTCGTCTCTGATTCGTCACTGAAAGGACCGTCATCATGGCGACCAACACCACCAAGCACGAGGGCTTCACCGAGGACGAGCGCGGCGCGATGAAGGACCGCGCCAAGGAGCTCAAGTCGGCCACCCGCCGCGGCGCCAAGGCCGACACGGAGCCGGAGGTGCTCGCGAAGATCGCCGAGATGTCCAGCTCCGACCGGGCGATCGCCGAACGCCTCCACGCCATCGTGAAGGCGAACGCCCCCGTCCTCACCCCGAAGCTCTGGTACGGCATGCCCGCCTATGCCCGCGACGGCAAGGTCGTCTGCTTCTTCCAGAGCGCGGCGAAGTTCAAGACGCGGTACGCGACGCTCGGCTTCAGCGACGAGGCCAACCTCGACGACGGCACCATGTGGGCGGCGTACTTCGCGCTGACCGAGCTGACCACCGACGACGAGGCGCGCATCGCCGCGCTGGTGAAGCAGGCGGTGAGCTGAGCCCCGCGGTGAGCTGAGCCCCGCGGTGAGCGGCCGGGCCCGGTGCGGTCCGGCCGCTGCCTATGCGACCCGCGCGGTGACGGCGAGGTACCCGTCCTCCAGGCTGGGCTCCACCGGCCGGGCCTGCGGGCCCGGTGCCGCGGATGCCACGATCCGGTATCGCATGCCGTCCTCGTGCGGCAGCGCCGACACGACCGTGCCCTCGGTCGGCGGCGGGCCGTCGGTGACCATCGACCAGACCCGGCCCTCGGCGCGGCGGGTCAGCTCGTCGACCGTGCCGCGGAAGGTGAGCCGGCCCTTGGCGAGCACCGCCACCTCCCGGCAGGTCTGCGCGATGTCGTCGACGATGTGGGTGCTCAGCAGCACGGTGCGCCGGCCGGAGAACTGGGTCAGCAGCGTGCGGAAGCGGATCCGCTCCTCCGGGTCCAGTCCCGCGGTCGGCTCGTCCACGATCAGCAGCTGCGGGTCGGCGAGCAGCGCCTGGGCGATGCCGACCCGCTGCCGCATCCCGCCGGAGAAGCCGCGCAGCCGGCGGTCGGCCTGCCCGGTCAGCGCGACCACCTCCAGCAGCTCCCCGATCCTGCGCCGCCGCGCCGCCCGGTCGTCCATGCCCTTGAGCAGCGCCACGTAGTCCAGGAACTGGCGGGCCGTCAGGTCCGGGTAGACGCTGAGGTCCTGCGGCAGGTACCCGAGGCCGCGCTGGACGGCGGTGCGGCCGGCCGCGGTGCCGAGGTCGTGCCCGCCGACGACGACACGGCCCGCCGACGGGCGCACGATCCCGGCGAGGATGCGCATCAGCGTGGTCTTGCCGGCGCCGTTCGCGCCCAGCAGGCCGAACATGCCGGTGGGCACGGCCAGGTCGAGGCCGTCGAGGGCGGCCACCCCGCCCCGGTACGTCTTCGTCAGGCCGGAGATGTCGATACGCATGTCGGGACCTTTCCAGCGTCGGGAGCTCATCGGGTTCGGCGGGCGCGCAGCACGTGACCGCCGGCGAGCGCGGCGGCCGCGAGCGCCAGCAGCACGGCGATGGACAGCCACGCCGTCGCCGGCGTCGGGTCCGGCCGCAGGAAGTTCAGCGTCGCGCCCGGCACCGGGCCGGCCAGGGTGTCCTCGCCGTCGATGCCGTGGAAGTCGAGCAGCACGTCGAGCGGGTAGCCGCCGAGCGGGTGGATCAGGGTCCCGGCGAGCGTGGGCATCATGTCCGGCCCGGGCAGGTTGCCCCAGAGCCAGTAACCGACGAACAGCACCCGGAACAGCGGTGCCGGCATGACGAGCGGCACCACCAGGGCGAACGCGGCCACGAATAGCAGGCCCGGCACGATCACCACGCCGGTGGCGGCGAGGGCCCAGCCGAGCGCCGCGGGCGCGCCGGTGTCGACCGCGTACGCGGCGGCGAAGCCGAAGTACACGACCAGGATCGGCACGGCCGTCGCGGCGGCGGCACCCAGGTATTTGCCGAGCAGGCGGGCGCCCGGGCCGGCCGGGGTGGCGTCCAGGATCGGCGCGACCCGCAGCCGGTCGTCGCGGACCAGCCGGTCGGCGAGCAGGCAGCCGAACCCGATCGACAACAGCCCGTGGACCTGGATCGCCAGCCCGACCACGGCCACCCTCGCCTCCGCCGGGCGCTCGGCGGGGTCGAACAGATCCCGCAGCAGGCTGCCCCCGATCAGCAGGAACAGCACGATGGTCAGCGCGGGCACGATCCACACGGCCCGCTTGCGGACCTGCATGCGGAACTCGTACCGCAGACTCGCGCCGAAAACGGTCACTCTTCCTCCCCACCGATGAGGCGCTCGGAGCGGCCCAGCAGGACCAGTGCGAGCGCGATGAGCGCGGCGCCCACGGCGAGCAGCGTGAGGCGGTTCGCGGTCCAGTCGCCCGGCACCGCGCCGCGGGTCGTCGCGAACAGGTAGAGCAGCCGGCCCGGCAGGTGCTGCTGCGCGGCGTCGGCGAAGAACTGCTGGATCGCCCACAGCGTCGTGACCAGCGCGCCGGCCGCCGCCGGGCTGCGGAACACCGCGCCCGCGGCGAAGCCCACGCCGCCGAGCCCGACGGTCGGCGCCGCCCAGGTGAGCTGCCCGACGAGCACCCCGTGGTTGGCCGGCCAGCGCTCCCACCAGCCGGTGGCGATCAGCGCGACCGCCATCAGCGCCGCGACCGCCGCCGTCCAGCCCAGCGTCACGCCCATGCGTCGCAGCAGCGTGACGCGGTACGGCGTGGGCGCCGTGAGCTGCAGCTCCACCGCGGGGTCCGGGCCGACGAGCGAGGCGCAGGCGACGCCGGCGGCGAGCGGGACCGCCATCTCCAGGGCGCCGAGCAGGATGCGGGCGGTGCTCGTCTCGCCCGGCAGCGGGTTGGCCAGCGCGGCCGCGACGCCCAGGGCGACGGCGATCGGCGGGCCGAGCAGCGCCGCCCAGCCGGCCCGGCGCGCCTCGTGCCGCCAGAGGGTCAGTGGTCTCACATCGGATGGGTAGCGCGCCACCCCTGCCGTGGTTCACCGTCGCGCCCGGCCAATGCGACGGCGGCGACGGTGACGGCGGCGCTGACCGTCAGCACGGCCGCGTTCGTCGACCAGATCTCCACGACGACCCGCGCCGGCCATTCGTGGCGGGCCAGCACCCCCGCCTGCACTCGGACGGCCCAGAGTGCGACGGCCGCGCCGAGCGCGACGTCGGGGCCGAACCGGACGGCGATCAGCAGGCTCAGCGACGACAGCAGCGCCATCGGCCCGAGCCAGGCGCCGACGAGCGCCTGCAGGCCCGCCTGCGCCGCGCCGGCCGCGTGCAGCACGGCGGAGGCGGCGACCGCGAGCGCCAGGTCGCACCCGAACACCAGCGTGATGCGCACGAGCAGCAGCAGCCGGGCCGAGGTCGGTGTGGCGGCGACCAGCTCGGCGGCCGGGTCGCGCCGGGAGCGGTACGTGCCCGCGACGCCCGCCGCGGCGACGATCGGCGCGATCAGGGCGAGCACCAGGCCGGCCGCGCCGGTCGCCCCCGCGGCGGTCCCGGCCTGCAGCAGCACGATCGCCACGCCGAGCGCCAGCACCAGCGCCGAGGCGAACGGCACCGCCGGGCGGATCAGCCGCGCCTCCGCCACCACCAGCGCGGCGAGGTGCCGCAGGCGCCTTCCGGGGCGGCCGTCGCGGGCCGGCCCTTCCATCGCGCTGCGGGTCAGCACCGCCCGCACCATCCGGCCCGGATCGGGAGCCGCGCCGGGCGGGGCCGCAGCGCCGGCGATCGCCTGCCAGGCGGCGAGCTCCGCGCGGCAGCGCCCGCAGTCCGCGAGGTGGGCGCGGACCCGGTCGCGGTCCGCGCCGGGCAGCGTGCCGGCGGCGTACGCGGGCAGCCAGTCCTTCATTCGGGCACCTCCTGGGCGGTGAGCGCCGCGGCGACGGCGGCCCGGGCGTGATACAGCCTGCTCTTCACCGTGCCGACGGGGATGGCCAGGACCTCGGCGACGTCGGCCAGCGGCAGCCCCGCGACGAACACCAGCGCGATCACGTCCCGGTGGTGCTCGGGCAGCCGGTCGATGGCGGCGGCCACCGGTGTGCCACCGGCCGCCGCGATCGCCAGCTCCTCCGGCCCGGCGCCCTGATCGGGCCGGTCCGTCAGGTCGGCGCTGGTGGGCTCGGGCCGGGCCCGGCCACGCAAACGGTTGTGCGCCTGCCGCCGGGCGACCCCGAACAGCCACGTCGTCACCTTCGCGCGCCCCTCGAACGCGCCGGCCGACCGCCACACCGCGAGCATCGTGTCCTGCAGGATCTCCTCGGCGGTCATCCGGTCCCCGGCAAGCCGGTGCAGGTAGCCGAACAGCGCACCGGAGTGCCGCTCGTAGAGCCGGGACAGCGCGGCCGCGTCCCCGCCGGCAACCGCCCGCAGCAGGCCCTCGTCGCTGTCCATCCGCTCACCCCCTCCACCGCAGGGTAGGTAGCGGCAACAGGCGCGAACGGTTCACATGCGCCGGTGATTGACGGCGGCAAACCAGATGGGCCCATCGCGAGAATCGCGATGGGCCCATCGTGGTGGTGCGGTGTTACGCGGCCGGGTAGTCCGCGAGGTAGATCGGCACGCCGATCTTGGTGGTGTCGGCCGGGTCGCCCACGCCGTTGACGACGTGGTCGATGATGCCGGCGCTCAGGTTCACCGTCATGATGTGGTGCAGCTTGACACCGGGCGTCGAGGGGACCTCGAAGCCGTTCTCGGTGTGGATCGTCGGGTTGTTCTGGTTGAAGACGTAGACGCCGGCGCCGTACAGGTTGTGGTACTTCACCTTGTTGTTGATCTTGTAGGCGGCGTAGCCCTCAACACTGCCGTTCATCCAGTCGGCCTGCGTCGGCGGGTCGTAGGGCAGCTCGTTCTGGTACAGGATCGTGGTGCCGCGCTCGCCGTTCCAGACGGTGTTGTACTTCTGGAAGTGCTCGACGAAGAGGCCCGTCGCGGTCACGTTGTCGCCGTTGATGACGGCGCCGTAGCGGCCGGTGTTGGTGACCCAGCGCTGGTTGTCGCCGTTGACGCCGCCGGTGAAGCCCTCGACGCCGTGGTCGCCGCGCCACACCCAGGTGTGGTCGATGAGCACGTTGTCGCTGTTGACCTCGAGCGCGGTGTCGGTCTTGCCGATGTGCGGGCCGCCGACGCGGAAGTACACGTCGTTCAGCGTGGTCGGGTTCTTCGGGTCGCTGAAGCCCCAGCCGTGCTCCTTGCCGACGCGCAGCAGGACCTTGGACTCCTTGAGCCCGGCGTCGATCGTGACGCCGGCGACGATGACGCCGGGGACGTCCGCGATGTCGAGCGGGGTCGAGCCGTTGACGGCGGTCAGCGTGGCGTGACCGAGGCCGAGGACCACCTGGTTGGGCCAGCGGACCTCGATGCTGCGGGCGATGTCGTACGTGCCGGGGGTCAGCAGCAGGTTCTTGCCGGCCAGGAGGGCCAGGTTGATCTTGCTGACCGAGTCGCCCGGCTTGGCGACGTAGAAGTCCGACAGCGGGATGTTGCGGCCCGCGGTCTGAGCGTTCGCCCAGGTGATGCCGCTGGTGTTCTTCGCGGCCGACGGCACCCGGACGTTGTACTTGCCCTTGGCGTCGACGAAGAGGTACGGCTTCTCGCGGCTCACCGGGGTGGTCGCGAGCGTGGTGTACGGCGGGTTCGGGAAGGCCGAGTCGTCAGGGGCGCCGACGACGCCCGAGAAGACCTGGTTCCACACGCCGTTGGACCAGCTTTCGATCTGGCTGTTGCGGGTCAGCCACTGCTGCTGCGAGCCGTTGACGATCGTGCCGGCCTTCGAGTCGGCGATGAAGCCGCCGCTGGCGTACTGCGGGCCGGCGGTGCAGTAGTCCATCAGCGACAGGTTGCCGCCGGTGACGTTGACCCGCCGCAGCGAGACGGCCTGCGACACGGCCCAGAAGTTGGCCGAGCCGCGGCAGCCGTCCTGGCCCTTGGCGTTGATGTTGATCGACAGGTTGGACAGGGTGCGCCAGAAGTTGACCAGCGCGAGGCAGTTGCTGGTGCCGCCGTTCTCGAGGCAGCGGTTGTACACCTCGACCTTGCCGTTGATGACGACGTCGTTGGGGGACGCGCCCAGGCCGGCGATCTCCGTGTAGTAACCGACCTTGATCTGCAGCGGCTGGTCGGCCGTGCCGTACGTGCCGGGCTTGAAGAGGTAGGCGTAACGCGCGGTGCCCATCTCGTTGTCGACCTGCTTGACGTAGGTCGCGTCGAGCTTCGCCTGGATCTCGCTGACCGGCGTGCTCGGGTCGAACACGGTCACGTTGGTGCCCAGGTCCTGCGACCCGCCGTGCGACGACGGGGCCGCGACGGCCGCCGTCCCCATCGTGGCGGTGGCGGTCGTCGCCGCCAGGCTGAGTGCGAACACGCGGCCGATGGTGCGACGGCTGGACCACCGCCTCACGGAATGCTCGGACTGGATCGTCATACGAGTGCGTCCTCTCGTTCGTGCGGGCGGGTGTGAGGTACACGGATGTGAGGGGTGTTGGAGAGGCTCCGCGAAGTGCGTCGGCGCGGTGTGAGAGCGCTCTCTCCAGAGTGTTGTTTCTACCGTGTAAATCGGCCGTGCGCTACGTCCGAGCACCCCCGATTTTCCGTGGAATGCGCGATCAGCCAGTGGAAATGCGGACGTTCCGTGCGATCCATCCGCGCTGCGCGGCGACGCATTTCGCGAGACGCCGCGCATCGCGTCCCGAGCGCCCCCGTGAAAGCGCTCCAACGCGAGGGTGAGGCGCAGGGTGATTCCGGTATTTCACCCGGTCCGGACCGCATAGGTCGGCACTGATGGCCGTTACGGTCGCGTCATGCCTCCGGTCCTGGTCCGCCCATACGTGAGAGTCATCGCGCATCACCAGATACCGCCCGCCGCGCACCCGAGCAGCGGGCCTGTCGCGGCGCGGTCCACGCCGCCCCTGTACAACCCCCGGCACTCCGAGACGACCCTCCTGGCCCCGCCGCCCCCGGCCGAGCCGAGCCTCCGCTACAAGCCGCGGCACTACCCCGCGCTGGCGTGGACCGTGCTGATCCTGACGCTCGCCACGACCGGCCTTGCCCTGACGGCCGGCGACCGCCCCGCCACGTCCGCGCCGGACGCCGAGCCGGTCATCGCCGCGCAGGCCGGCCGGCTGCAGATCGCCGTCGTCCCGGCACCGGGCTCGGGCACCGCCGCCGCGCTGGCGCCGGCGCCGGTCACGGGGTCGGTCGGGGGGCCGGTCGCCGGTCAGGTGGTCGGCCCGGCCGGCCTCTGCCTGGACGCCCGGTCCGGTGGCGCCGTCCAGCTGCGCCGCTGCTCCGGCGCCGCCAGCCAGACCTGGACCGCCCCCGCCGACGGCACCCTGCGCACGGCCGGCCGCTGCCTGCAGCCGACCTACGGCCAGCTCGGCCTGGCCCGCTGCACCGGCACCGCGGCGCAGCAGTGGGACGCGGCCCGGGGCGCGCTGGTCGCCCGCTCGTCCCGGCAGTGCCTGACCGGCCGGGGCGGGCAGCCCTACCTGGCCCGCTGCGCCGGCGTCGCCAGCCAGCGCTGGCAGCTGCCGTAGCCCAGGCCTACGGGACGGTGTAGCCGCCCGCCGGCGCCGGGTCGTCCGCGGAGCGCGGACCGGCCGCCGTCCAGGAGTCCCAGCCCTGATACGCGGGCCCGACCGGCCGCAAGAACCGCACGCTGCGCGGGTCGGCCAGCCCGGCGAAGCCGCCGAGGGTCGCCGCGACACCGGCGACGACGGTCGCGAGCATCAACGTGCCGAAGAGGGCACCGTCGCTGTCGCCGCTTTCGGGGTACAGGTCGGTGACGGCGAGGCCGGTGCCCAGGTACAGCGACAGCACCTGCAGGAGCAGCATCATCACCCCGGCGATCCGGGCCAGGTGCACCCCGTTCGGGCTGCCGCGGCCGGCGGCCCGCGCCGCGAGGTACGCGCCGGCCGTGACGGCCGCCAGGCCGAAGCCGGCCAGGACGACGAGCGCGACCATGGCGGTCGCGCCGGTGCCGCCGCTGATGCGACCGCTGATCAGCAGGACCGACCCGCCGAGGCCGAGCACGCCGCCCACGGCGAACCGGGACGCGGCCGCTCGCAGCGGCGCAGGCGGGCCCGCGTCCGGCGGTGCGGGCCGCGGCTGCGGGCCGGCCGGCGCGAACGCCTGGCGGGCGGACGGGACGCTCAGGCTGACGACCACCCCGGCCAGCGCGATCACGGCCAGCAGCACGCCGATGCCGCTGACCCACGCCGGCGGGCCGATCCACACGTCGAAGTCCCAGTTGCGCAGCAGGAGCACGTGACCGGCGAACAGCACCAGGACCACGACGGACCCGACGCCGGACAGCCACACCAGCGCGGCGCGCCCGGCGTCCTTGCGGGCCAGCACCAGCCCCACGCCCACCAGCAGCCCGGCCGCCAGCAGGGCCGCGGGCGCCATGACGACGATTGCGTCGGGGGTGAGCGTGGGGTACAGGTACCGCACGACGTGGGCGTCCCGGACCCCGATGTACGTGCCGTGGAGCAGGATCGCCAGGCCGGCGACGGCCAGCGCGGCTGCGGTCAGGCCGAGGGTGACCGGGGTGCGCGACGTTCGGGACATCCGCGCACCGTACAACCCGCGTCGTGCCCCGGCTACCGCCTGATCTCGTAGACCAGGTTGAAGGGAGTCTGGGCGGCGCGGCGGAAGCGGGTGAAGCCGGCCTCCGTCACCAGGTCCCGGATCGCGGCCTCGCCGGCCTGGGCGCCCAGCGAGTGGCCCCCCGGCTGGGAGAGGCTGTTGGGCACGCAGAGGAACGTGGAGCCGCTGTAGTACAGGCGACCGACCGGGTTGAGGTTGTCCTCGACCTTGTCGGCGGCGTACGGCTCGACCAGCAACCAGGTCCCGTCCGGGCGCAGCGCGTCCCGGACCCGGCGGGCGGCGGCGAGGGGGTCGCCCATGTCGTGCAGGCAGTCGAACATGGTGACCAGGTCGTATCCGGTGCCGGTGAAGGTCTGCGCGGTGGCGACCTCGAAGCCGACCCGGTCGGCGACGCCCGCGTCGGCGGCCCGCTTGCGGGCCAGTTCGATCGACTCGGCGTGGTAGTCGGAGCCGGTGACCGTGCTGCGCGGGTACGCCTCGGCGAGCAGCACCGACGAGGACCCGAGCCCGCAGCCGACGTCGGCGACCCTGGCGCCCGCGGTGAGCTTCGCCTCGACGCCCTCCAGGGCCGGGATCCAGCTGGGCACCAGGGCGGCGACGTAACCGGGGCGGAAGAACTCGTCGGTGCCGACGAACACGTCGGTGTCGTGCTCGTGCCAGCCGACGCCGGCGCCGGTGCGGAAGGCCTCGGTGAGGCGGGGCGCGGCGCGCAGGTAGCCCAGGACGCCGACGAACGCGGCCGGCACGTTCGGGCCGTTGGGGTCGGCGAGGCAGAACGCCTGCTCCTCGGTCAGGGAGAACTCGCCGGTCGCGGGCGTGTAGGTGACGTACCCGCCGGCCGCCTGGCCGCGCAGCCATTCCGTGAGGTACCGCGGATGGCAGCCGGTGCGTTCGGCGAACCGCTCCGGGGTCGCCGGGCCCGCCGCGAGCGCCCGGTAGAGGCCGAGGCGGTGCCCGACGGTCACCGAACCGGCGGCGGCGGTCGCGCCGAGGTCGGTCACGAACTGCCCGAGGAACGCCATCACCTTGTCGTGGTCCATGTCTGCTCTCCGTCTGTCGCTGGTGCGGCCGGCTCGTGCCGGCCATGGGACCCAGCCTCGGCGGCCGCGCTGACACGCCACTCACACGCGCTTGCAGCGCGCTGACAGCGCCGCGAAACTGCACGGCATGGAGGTTCGGGTCGAGGTGCTCGGGCCGCTGCGGCTGTCCGTCGACGGCGTCACGGTCGACGTGCCCGGCCCGAAGCGGCGCGCGGTGCTGGCGCTGCTGGCACTCGCCGAGGGCCGGATCGTGACGGTCGAGCATCTGGTCGCCGCGCTATGGCCGGCGCAGGTGCCGGAGTCGGGGCGGCAGGCGCTGCACAGCCACGTGTTCCGGCTGCGGGCGCATCTCGGGGCGGCGGCCGACCTGCTGGAGACGACACCCGACGGCTACCGGCTGGCGCTGGGCCCCGACGGGCTGGACCTGAGCCGGGCAAGGATGCTGCTGGCTCGGGCGCGCGCGGGGGTACGGGAGAATCCCGCCGCCGCGTACACGATGCTGCGCGAGGCGCACGGCCTGTGGCGCGGGCCGGTCCTCGCCGACCTCACCGACGTCGTGCGGGTCGTGGCGGCGGTGCAGGAGTGCGCGCATCTGCGCCAGGAGGTCACCGACGCGCTCATCGGCGCCGCCGTCGCCGCGGGGGACGCGGACGCGGTGGCCGGCCTCGCCGCCGCGGCGCACGCCGAGGATCCGCTGCGGGAGCCGTCGGTGCTGCTGCTGATGCGGGCCCTCGCCGCGAGCGGCCGGGCGCCGGACGCGCTGCGGCACGCCCGGGAGTTCCGGCACCGGCTGGCCGAGGAGACGGGCCTGGACCCGTCTCCGGCCCTCGCCGAGCTCGAGCGGGACGTCGCCGTCGGGTCGGCGCCCACCGGGCCACCGCCGCCGGCCCGCCCGGCGAACCGGCTGATCGGCCGGGAGGCGCAGGTCGCCGCGCTGCACGGCCTGCTGGCCGCGGAGCGGCTGGTCACGATCGTCGGACCCGGCGGGGTCGGCAAGACCCGGCTGGCGCTGGAGGTCGCGCACGGGACGGCGGCGGCGACGGTGCTGCTGCTGGCGCCGGTGACCGACCCCGCCGGCATCCCGCACGCGCTCGCCGCCGCGCTCACCGTGACCGTCGCGCACGGGGAGGTCCTGGCCGCCTGCCTCGCCGTCCTGGGCGACCGGCCCGGCGTGCTGGTCGTCGACAACTGCGAGCACCTGCTGGACGCGGTCCGCGACACGGTCCAGGAGGTCCTGGCGGCGTGCCCGCGGCTGACGGTCCTCGCCACCAGCCGCGAGCCGCTCGGGCTTGCCGCGGAGTACGCGTTCCGGCTGGCGCCACTCGCGCTGCCGGGCACCGACCGCGACCTCGCGCGCATCCCGTCGGTCGCGGTGTTCCTCGAACGGGCCGCCAAGGTGCGGCCCGGCCACCCGCCGACGCCGCGGGAGCTGCGCACGGTCGCCGACATCGTGCGCCGGCTGGACGGCATGCCCCTGGCGATCGAGCTCGCCGCCGGCCGGCTCTCCACGTTCTCCCTCGACGACCTGCACCGCCGGCTCGACCGCTCCCTCGATCTCCTCGGCGGCGGCCGCACCAGCGGCGATCACCGGCACCGGACCCTCAGGGCGACCGTCGAGTGGTCGTACCAACTGCTCACCGACGACGAACGGCGGCTGTTCCGGCACCTGTCGGTCTTCGCCGACGGGGTCGACCTGGACACGGCCGAACGGCTCGGCGCCGAGCTGGATCTGGACCGGGATCCGGGCACCGTCCTGGCCCGCCTCGTCGACGCGTCGATGCTGGAGGCCGACTTCACCGGCGCGACCCGCTTCCGGATGCTGGAGACGCTGCGGGCGTTCGGGCTCGACCGGCTGGCCGCCGCCGGTGAGGACGCCACCGCCGCCGCGCGGCTGCTGCGCTGGGCGGTCGAGCTGACCGCGTGGGCCGCGCAGGTCATGACCACCGACCGGGAGCCGGACGCGGACGCGGTCCTGCGCCGGGAGCTGCCGAACCTGCGAACCGCGTGGCGGCTGGCCCGGAGCATGGACACGCTGGACGACGCGGCCGCGATCATCGTCGCGCTGATCGATACGGTCTCCTACCGCGACCTCGTCGAGGTCCGTGGATGGGCCGAGGAGCTCGCCGACGACCCGGCCCTGACCGCGCACCCGGCGGCGGCCATGGTGCTCGGCACCGCGGCGGAGGCGGCGTATCACCGCGGTGACCACCGGCGCACCGAGCGCCTGGCCGGCGCCGGGCTGAAGCTGGCGACCGACGACACCGCCCGCTGGTTCTGCCACACCCCGCTCGCGGTCGCGGCGCTGGCGCGGGGCGCGTATGCGGCGGCGATCGAGCACGCGCTCGCCGCGGCGGACGCCCGCGCGAGCCGCAGCCACGAGGCGTTCGCGATCGCGGCGCTCGCGGCGGCCTACGCGGGGGACCTCGACCGGGCGCGGGCGCTGCACGGCCGGGACGCCGCCGGCGCGGTGAGCCCCACCATGCTGGCCTGGAACGCCTACGTCGCCGGGGAGATCGACAACGCGGCGGGGCGCGGTGCGGCCGCGGAGGGGCACTACACCCGTGCGATCGACCTCGCCCGCACGTCGGGCGCGACGTTCCTGGTCGGCGTCGCGACGGTGGGGCTGCTGACGGTCCGCGCCCGGGCCGGCCGGGTCAATGAGGCGCTCGAAGGCTACCGCGAGGTCGTCGGCTATTTCGCGCGGACCGGGAACTGGACCCACCAGTGGGCGACCCTACGCAACCTCGCCGACCTGCTGGACCGGCTCGGCGACCACGAGCCGGCGGCGCTGCTGCACGCCGCCGCGGACCAGGCGCCGGACGCTCCCGCCGGCGCGGGACCACGGCCTGGTGCGGACGTGCCGGTGCCGAGCCGGGCCGCGGTCCTCGACCTCGCCCACGACGCGATCACCCGGAACCTGGCGGCGGCGTAGACCTTCTCTTTCGGTTGCACGGCTTGGTTTTCGGGCGCCGGCGCGGATTGCCGCCAACCGCGCCCGGTGGGTGTCCGAGGCCGGGTCCGACCCCCCTGGGTCGATCGTCACTAGCACGGCGGGCGTCCTCGCCACCTGTCAAAAAGCCTTATTACCCAATTTGCTCCGAAAAGTACAGCACCGCCATACATTGCTAGGAGATGGCGCGTCGGCACCGGTGCTGGCGCCTCGCAACGGGGGGTTGGACGCAATGATTCAAGTGAGCAAACCGCGCGACCGCCGGGCAGGGCCCAGACGCGGCCTGCTCGGCACGACGGCTGTTTTGGCAATGACGGCAGGCTCCCTGTTGGTGGCCCAGCCCGCCTTTGCAACGCCTCTGACCGCCTACACGGCCACGGTCACGGCTGCTCCGCTGTCGCTGAAGGTGGTCTTCGCCAACACGACGCCTGCCGGCGCGGCAGACGACGTCAGCAGCTACACGGCGTACGCGGACGGCACCGACGCCGACTCGTCCGCGGATTCGAGCTGCACCGTCAGCGTGACCGGCGCGGGCGCCACGTGCTACATCCCGAACCTGGTCGCCGCCCAGCAGTACACGGTGACCACCAAGGCGCGGAACCTCACCAACACCGGCGACCTGGCCGGCGCCGTGCCGACCGTGACCCCGGCGGGCGCCGCGACGACGCCCACCGCGCTGGTGGCGCCGAGCGGCGTCGTCACGACGGCCACCGGCGTCAGCGGCAAGGTCGACGTCACCTGGCTTCCCGGTGACAACACCGGCACGACCGTCACCAACTTCACCGCGACCGCCCTGCTCGACGGCGTTGCCACGGACAAGACCTGCACCAGCACCAGCGGCACCGCGTACAGCTGCACGGTGTCGGGTCTGACCGACGGCTCCGCCTACACCTTCTCGGTGGTCGCCAACGGTCCGAGCTCGACGGTCTCCGCCGCCGGCACCGGTGGACCGGCTACCCCCGGGGTCGGCCCCGAGGCGCCGACCGACGTGGTTGCCAGCGTCACGTCCGGTGGCGCCGCCACCGTGTCCTGGACGCCTTCGGCGACCGCAGGGGTCACCTACACGATCGCCGCGTTCAAGGATGACGTGGCCATCCCCGGCATCACGTGCGCCGTCGTCGCGGGGGCGACGTCGACTGTGACGACGGGTTGCACGGGCACGCCCCTGGCGGGCGGGTTCCAGTACAACTTCAAGGTCACGGCCACCAAGAGCGGTCTCAGCTCGACCGCCGCGGAGTCGGGCAACATCTACATGCTCGGCACCGTGAACGTGCCCACCAGCGTCGTGGCGACCGGCGGCGACGCCGAGGCCAAGCTGACGTGGGCCGCGCCGACCACGGGTAGCGCCATCACCAAGTACCGGGTCACCGCGCTCGGTGGCGGCATCACGAAGGCATGCATCACGACCGAGCTCACCTGCACGGTGACCGGCCTCACCAACGGGGTCGTCTACACCATGGGTGTCGCGTCCATCAACGCCAACGGCACGCAGTCGGCCGTCGCTGCCTCCGCTCCCACGACGGTCACGCCGGCCGTGGTGCCGAAGCCGCTGCCGCCGGCCGTCACGACCCCGAGCGACGACGACGTCACCGCCACCGCGGCGACCATCACCTGGACCGCCGCCGCGCCGATCTCCGGTGCTGCCGTCTCCTACTACACGGCGACCGCGACCCCTGTCGCACCCGCCGCCGGGGCCGGCGCCGCCAGCGCCGCCACCCTCAGCTGCACCGCGGTCGCTCCGGCACTCACCTGCGCGATCACCGGTCTGACCCCGGGCACCGACTACTCGGTCAAGGTCATCGCCTACGTCAGCCCGACGGTCTTCAGCACCGCCGCCTCCACCACCATCACCACCGATGGTGCCGCGCCCACTCCCGGCTCCGCCGGGTCGATGCGCGGACCGATCATCACCAACCACGACGGTCTGGCGCAGATGTTCGCCCGTGGCGGCGACAACTTCCTCTACACCAGCGTCCAGGCCGCCAACGGCACCTGGGGTGCGTGGACCAACCTGAGCGGCCTCATCTACAGCGACCCGACCGCCGTCCTCAACGCCAACGGCCGGATCACGGTCTTCGCGATCGGTGGCGACCACTCGGTCTGGTACCGGCTGCAGAACGGCGACGGCTCATTCGCCTGGTGGACCCGCCTCGGCACCGAGCGCTACGCCTCCGACATCGAGGTCGCGCAGAACGCCGACGGGACCGTCGCGGTCTTCATCAGGGGCACGGACAGCAACCTGTTCTCGCAGGTGCAGACCGACCCCGCCGACCCGTCGCAGTGGTCCGGCTGGACCAACCTCGGCGGCCTCATCTACAGCAACCCGACGGCGTTCACCCGCGCCGACGGTGTGATGGAGGTCTTCGCGGTCGGTGGTGACGGCCTGGTCTGGCACCGCGTCCAGTCCGCGCCGAACTCCGGCACCTGGGCCTGGTGGAGCCACGTCGCCTAAGAGCCCGACCGAACACAAGTAGCGGCGAACGCCCCGGGGCCCTCCCCCGGGGCGTTCGTCTACCCGTACCCGGCATGATCGGACCATGCGCGTCACGACCCTGGGGGAGCTGGCCGTCGACGGGCGGCCGGTGAAGGGCGCACGACTGGCGGCGGCGGTGCGCGCCCTCATCGACGCGCGCGGGCGGGCGGTGTCCGTCGGCGCGCTCGTCGACGCCGTCTGGGACGTCGAGCCGCCCGACGACGCGGCCGGCGCGGTGCAGGCGCTGGTGTCGCGGGCGCGGCGGCTGGGGCTGCCGGTGACCGCTGGACCCGGTGGATACCTGGTGCCCGCCGAGGCCGTCGAGGTCGACGTCGTCGTGGCGCGGGCCCTGCTGGACGGCGGCCGGCGCGCTCTGGACGGCGGCGACCCCGAGGCGGCAGCGGCCGCGGCGCGGCAGGCCCGGGCGTTGTTCCCGGAGGTGCCCGACCTCGCCGCCGACGCCCCCGGATCGTCGCTGGTCAGGCTGCTCGCCGACGTCGCCGCGCTGGCCGCGGAGGCTGCGCTCGCCGCCGACCGGCCCGGGGACGAGGCCGACCTGCGCCGGCTCGTCGCGCACCAGCCGCCGCACGAGCCGTCGGCGGTCCTGCTGGTGCGGGTCCTCGCCGCGCAGGGCCGCGACGCCGAGGCGCTCGACGTCGTCGAACGCCTGCGCGCCGAGCTCGCCGACGGCTACGGCGCCGACCCGTCGCCGGCGGTCGAGGCGGTCCACGTGGCGCTGCTGCGGGGCGAGCTCACGCCGCGGGTCGCGCCGAAGGTCACGCTGCCGGCGGGGTGGCGGCGGGCGGTGACGGCGCTGGTCGGGCGGGAGCAGGACGTGGCCGCCGTGCTCGCGGCCCTCGACGCGGCGCCGCTGGTGACGGTCGTCGCCGCCGGCGGGGCCGGCAAGACCAGGCTCGCCGCCGAGGTCGCCCGCCGGGTCGCGGCCGCCGGCCGGGCCGTCCACGTGGTGGAGCTGGCCGGCCTGCGCACCTCGGCCGAAGTGCTGCCGGCGGTGCTGGCCGTGGTGCTGGCCGCGGTCGGCGCGGCGGATCCCGGTGCCGGCCGGGCCGAGTGGCGGGCGCTCGGCCTGCAGGAGCGGCTGCGGCTGGCGGTGCAGGAGCTGCGCGGGCTCGTCGTTCTCGACAACTGTGAACACGTCCTGGAAGGGGCGGCCGGTGCGGTTGCGGAGCTGCTCGACGCGCCGGAGCTGGCCGTGCTCGCGACCAGCCGGGCACCGCTGAGCCTGCCCGGCGAGGTGGTGCACCGGCTCGGGACGCTGCCCGACGCCGCCGCGCTGGACCTCCTCGACGCGCGGGTGCGGGCCGGCGGGGCGACGCCCGGCGACCCCGGACCCACCCTGGAGCTGTGCCACCGGCTCGACAACCTGCCCCTCGCGCTTGAGCTCGCCGCGGCCCGGCTGCGGCACATGCCGATCGGCGACGTCCTCGCCGGCCTCGCCGACCGGTTCGGGCTGCTCGACGACGCGCTGCGCGGCCTGCCCGACCGGCATGCGAGCCTGTGGGCGATGGTCGACTGGAGCCGGGAGCTGCTCGGCACCGGCGACCGTGAGCTGCTGGAGCGGCTGGCGGTGATCCCGGCGCCGTTCACCACCGCCCTCGCCGGTGCCGTGCTGGGTGGCGCCGCCGGCGACCGGGACGCCCGCCGCGGGCTGGCGACGCTGGTCGAGCAGTCGCTGCTGTTGCTGCAGGCCGGGGAGGACGGCGTACCGCGGTACCGCATGCTGGAGACGGTCCGCGAATACGGCGAGGTCCGGCTCGACGCCTCGAACAGCCGCGACGCGGCCATGGCCGGGCTGACGCGCTGGGCGGCCCGGCAGTCGGCGCAACTGGCCACGGAGTTCGTCGGTCCGGCCCAGTTACCGGCGTTCCACCAGTGCGCGGCCGAACAGGACAACCTCGTCGCGGCCCTGCGGTGGGCGCTGGCGCACGAGGACGACGCGGCGGCGGTCAACGTCATGGGCGCGCTCGCTCACTTGTGGACGGTCCGCGGGCTGCACTCGGAGGTCGTCACCTGGACGCTGCGAGTGTTCCGCGCCGACGACCCGGCGGCCCAGCGGCGGTCCGCGCTGCTGCACGGGGCGCCGTCCGTCGACGCCGAACGGGCCACCTGGCTGTGCCTGTTCACCGGGCTCAACGCGTTCGTCGTGGACACGCCGCGGCTGTTCGCGCTCGTGCTGCGGACCCTGCGGGCGCTCGGGCCGCGCCGCGACGAGGTGTCGGCGCAGGCGTGGACCCTCGCGTCGGCGCTGCGAGCCCTCAGCTCGCCGGACCTCGACCTGGCCGTGCGCGCCGCCACGCAACTGGTCGGCGACCCCGACACGTACGTGCAGGGCTTCGGGTTCTTCTTCCGGTCCATGATGAACGAGAACCGGGGCGCCCTCGCCGAGGCGATCGCCGACGCGGCCCTGGCCTACCGGCGGTTCGAGGAGGTCGGCGACCACTGGGGGATGGGCACGTCCGCGCAGATCATCGGCGGGCGCGGCGGGCCGGAGGCGCACGAGTGGCTGCGGCACAGCGAGCGGCACATGGACCTGCTGGGCGCGGTGGAGGACCTGAGCTCGATCCGCGTCATGCTCGACGCGCGGGCGGCGTTCGCCGGTGACACCGCCGCCGCCGCGCGGCTCAGGGCGGTGGCCCTGGCGCCCGGCAGCCACGAGTCGGACGCGGGCCTGGCGCACCTGGTGCTCGGCCAGCTCGCCCTCATGCACGGCGACCACGACGAGGTGATGGCCCGCGCCGCGCGGGTCCTCGCCGCCGTGGAGGAGATCGGGGCCGGTGTGCCGCAGGTGCGGGTGCTGTACCGCAGCGCCGTCGCGATGCTGTTCCTGCGGCTGTCGGACCCGGACCGGGCCGCCCAGCTGCTGCGGCAGGGGGAGAGCGAGGCGCTGTCCACCTATGACATTCCGATCCTGGGGGCGTGGGCCCTGGGCGGGGCGGCGCTGGCCGCGTACCGCGGTGCGGCGTTCGCGGAGGAGCTCTGGACGCTCGGGCTGCGGCTCGGCGGCAACCCGGAGAACCTGTTCCCCGACGGCGTCGGCGTGCCCGCCGGGATCGAGGACACCTGGAAATGGCACGAGCGGCCGGTGACCGAGGCCACCGACCGTCTCCGTGCCCTCATGTCAGACCTTCTTGCGGTAGGCGGCGAGGGCTAGCGGCATGAACACCACCACGAACCCGGCGCACCAGGCGAGGGTCCACCACACGTGGTTGCCGACCGGCGTGCCGAGGAACAGCCCGCGCATCGACTCGACCAGGTGCGTCAGCGGGTTGACCTTCACGAAGCCCTGCATCCAGCCGGGCAGCGTCATGGTGCCGACGAACACGTTGGAGGCGAACGTCAGCGGCATCATCACCAGGAAGCCGATGCCCTGGACCGCGCCGGACGTGCGCACGAGCATCCCGACGAAGACCATCGCCCAGCTCAGGCACAGCCCGAACAGCACGGCCAGCAGGCAGCCGGCGATTGCGTGCAGCGGGCTGGCGTCGATGCGGAAGCCCATCAGGTAGGCGAACGAGAACGTCGAGATGGTGACGATGACGTACCGGACGACGTCGCCGAGCACCGCACCGATGAGCGGCGCCGACCGGGCGATCGGCAGCGACCGGAACCGGTCGAAGATGCCCTTCTCCAGGTCGCTGTTGAGGTTGACACCGATGGAGATGGCGCCCATCGCGATCGTCTGGGCGAGGATGCCCGGCATCAGGAACTGCAGGTACTGGTGCGTTCCGCCGGCGACCGCGCCGCCGAAGATGTAGACGAAGATGAGCAGGAACAGCGCCGGCTGCACCGTGACGTCGATCAACGCCTCCGGGGTCCGGTAGGTCTTGATCAGGCTGCGTTTCGTGAGTTCGAGCGAGTGGCGTACCAGTCGCAGCGGATTGAACTGGCTCTTGATCTGTGGTTGGACGGCGATGGTGGTCATACCGTCACCTCCTCGGTGTGGCTGGGGCGTCCGGTCAGGGTGAAGAAGACCTCGTCGAGGCTGGGGAGGTGCATGGAGAGCTCGGTCACGGCGATCCCCGCCGTGGCGAGCCGGGCGACGGCCTCGGTGAGCGCCTCGTCGCCGCTGACCGGCACCGCCAGGACGCCCTTGCGGGTCTGCTCCGCCGGCTTCTGACCGGTCGCGACCGCCGCCAGGATCAGCCCGGTCTTCTCCAGGTCCGCCGGGTCGGCGGGCCGCACCTCGAGGGTCTGCCCGCCGACGATCCGCTTGAGCCGCTCCGGGGTGTCGTTCGCGATCACGCGGCCGTGGTCGATGACGGTGATCTCGTCGGCGAGGGCCTCGGCCTCCTCCAGGTACTGCGTGGTCAGCAGCACTGTGGAACCGTCGCGGACCAGCGAGCGGACGACCTGCCACATGTCCTCGCGCTTGGACGGGTCCAGGCCGGTCGTCGGCTCGTCCAGGAAGATCACGTCGGGGCGGCCGACGAGGCTCGCGGCCAGGTCGAGCCGGCGCCGCATGCCACCGGAGTAGGTCTTCGCCGGCCGGTCCGCGGCCTCGGTCAGGTCGAACCACTCCAGCAGCTCCGCGGCCCGCTCCTTCGCCGCGCGCTTGCGCAGGTCGAGCAGGGTGCCGAACAGCACCAGGTTCTGCCGGCCGGTCAGGTCCTCGTCGACGCTCGCGTACTGGCCGGTCAGCCCGATCCGGGAGCGGACCCGCTGGGCGTCGCGGATCACGTCGAACCCGGCGATGCGGGCGTGCCCGGCGTCCGGGCGCAGCAGGGTGGACAGGATGCGCACGGCGGTGGTCTTGCCGGCGCCGTTGGGGCCGAGCACGCCGTGCACGGTGCCCCGGGGGACGGCGAGGTCGACGCCCTGCAGCGCCCTCGTCTCCCCGAATCGTTTGACGAGGCCCTCGGCCTCGACCATCAGGTCGGTCATGTGCCCACCGTGCCCGGGGCCGCTGACACGCGACCGACACGGCACCGACACGGCCGCGTGGCTACCCTTGGCCTTCATGTACGTGCCGAAGCACTTCGCCGCACCGTCCGACGCGGCGGTCCATGAGCTGCTGTCCCGCGCGGCGGCCTGCGACCTGGTCACGTGGGACGGTCAGGGCATGGTCGCGACCACGTTGCCGCTGCTGTTCGACCCGTCGGCGGGTGCGGCCGGCGCGCTGGTCGGGCACGTCGCCCGCAACAACGTCCAGTGGCGCCACACCGGGTCCGAGGCGCTGACGATCGTGCGCGGCCCCGACGCGTACGTGTCGCCGTCGGCGTACGCGACGAAACGCGAGCACGGCCGGGTCGTGCCGACGTGGAACTACATCACCGCCCACGTCTACGGCACGCTCGTCGCCCACGACGACCCCGCGTGGACGGAGGACCTGGTGCGGCGCCTCACCGAGCGACACGAGGCCGACCGGCCCGAGCCCTGGTCGGTGGACGACGCGCCCCGCGCCTTCGTGGAGGGGCAGCTGCGCGCGATCGTCGGCATCGAGATCGTGATCACCCGGGTCGAGGCGAAGTGGAAGCTGAGCCAGAACCGCAGCGCCGAGGACGTCGCCGGGGTCCGCGACGACCTGCGCGCCGCCCACCGCGGCAGCGAGGCCGAACGGCAGGTGGCCGCGGCGATGGAGGTCTCCTGACCTCGGCCGCCGCGGCCACCTGCTGGTGTTCCGGTCAGTCCTCGGCGGGCTTGTCCGCGACCAGGACCTCGGTGGTGAGGAAGAGTGCCGCGATGGAGGCGGCGTTCTGCAGGGCGGAGCGGGTGACCTTGGCCGGGTCGATGATGCCCTCGGCGAGGAGG